>JBHHUV010000091.1:0-9130 GCA_046754005.1 Phycisphaerae bacterium
AGCGAGCAACAGGCATTACAATCACAGGATCCCGTGCGTGCCCGGGCGCTGCTCGACTCTTTTGCGGCTGGGCCGTCGTTGTTGAATATCCGGCGGGCGGCAGCGTATTTGCCTTCGCTGCGCGAAAGCCTCGGGCGGGTGTCGATTCGACTGGGGTGCCTGGCCTCGTTTACATTTGAACCATTCCAGTCCGCACTGGAATTGCAGGCCCTTCGTGCCGGGCTTTGCCTCGACATCTATGTCGGCCCCTTCGGCCAATTCGAGCAGGAGTTGATCGACTCGGCTTCGGGGCTTGTCGCGTTCAAGCCCGACGCGGTGCTTTTGGCCGTTCGGCTCGAGGATGTCTGTCCGGCGGTCTATCGGGGCTTTGCCGGTCTGACGCGGGCCGACGCCGATCGGTTGCTGGACGACTGGTTTGGGCGATTGCAGGCCGCGTTGAGCACGTTTCGCTCGCATTCATCCGCCACTCTTCTCATTCAGAACTATGACCTGCCCGCGACGCCGGCGCTGGGGATGGCCGACCGCAAGGCGGCGTTTTCGCAGGCCGACACGATCGCGCGGGCCAATGCTTGGCTGGACGAACTGGCCGGGGCGATCGAAAACGTTTTCGTGATGGACTACGACGCGCTGGTCGCGCGCCACGGCCGCGCGCGCTGGTGCGATCCGCGGACGGCCCTCTTCGCCCGCATCCCCGTCGCCAGCAATCACTTCTGGCCGCTCGCCGGGTTCTATGTTCGTCATCTTCGCCCGCTGTACGGTCTGACGAAGAAGGTGCTGGTGCTGGACGCCGACAACACGCTCTGGGGCGGAGTCGTTGGCGATGTGGGGCTGAACGGCATCGCCCTGGGCCACGACTTTCCGGGAAACGCGTTTGTCGCGTTTCAGGAGCGGATTCTCGATTTGTACCATCGCGGCGTGGTGCTCGCCCTGGCCAGCAAGAACGAGCCGGGTACGGTCAAGGATGTGTTGGATAACCATCAGGATATGCTGTTGCGTGCCGAGCATTTCGCGGCCATGCGGATCGACTGGCAGCCGAAGCCCGAAAACGTCCGGCGGATCGCGGAGGATCTGAACCTCGGTCTCGACAGCTTCGTCTTCATCGACGACAGCCCGGTCGAGTGCGAGCTCATGCGGACGTCGCTTCCGGACGTGCTGACGGTACAACTGCCGAGCGATCCGGCGGCCTATCCCGGCGTGATCGAGTCGCTCGACTGTTTCGACCAGTGGCATCTTTCGGAGGAGGATCGTGCCCGCGGCAGGCTCTACAAGGCTGAGGCGGATCGAAAAGTGGTTCGTGCACAGGCGGTTGATCTGCCTACGTTTTATCGCGGGCTTGAGATGAAGATGACGCTCTTTGTTGATCATACCGCCCACGTTGCCCGCGCGGCGCAGATGACAAATCGTACCAATCAGTTCAACATGCACACCGTGCGATACAACGAAGATGACATCCAGCGATTGATGGGGGATGCAGCCCACGAGGTGATCACGCTTGCCCTCGCGGATCGTTTCGGCGATAATGGCGTTGTCGGGCTGGCGATCCTGCGACATGATCGTGCGGAGCGAACCGACCGATTGCACTTGATGCTGATGAGTTGCCGCGTGCTCGGACGCACCGTGGAGCAGGCCTTCATCGGCTGGATTGCGAATCGAGCCCGGTCGAATGGGGCCGAGCGTATTGTTGCCGAACTGAAACGCACGGCGAAGAACAAGCCCTTCGCCACCTTCTACGGGGACAATGGGTTCACAGTGGCGGGCGAGGATGCCGGGGTTGAACTGTGGGAACGGGATCTGAGTGACGAACAACCGCCGATGCCGGATTGGCTTACGTTGAAGGTCATGGGTGACAGACCATGATGGAATGGCGATGAACCCTCGTGAGAAGTTTCAATCAATTGTTGGCACGATTCTCCAGGTTCCGGCGGACCAGGTGACGGACGACCTGACGCCGGACACGATCGATACGTGGGATTCCCTGAACCATATCAACCTGATCGGCGCACTCGAACAGGAATTCGACTTGACGCTGGCCACGGAGAGTCTCGACAAGAGTCAATCCATCCCCGCGCTGCGGGCACTTTTGGCCGAGCATGGCATCGAAGTCTAGTGCATGGACACACTTGTTTCTGCGAGTTTGTCGGGATGATCGTCTGATCGCACGCGGTTGTAGCACCCTTACAGGGCTGAGTGGTTTTGATCGTGTTGACCCAGGGCGGCGCTTCGCTCTGCCCTGGGCTGACATGTTGCGGCCCCTTCGGGGCAACCCGCATCATTTGGCGTGGTGAAACACCAGCCGCCGTGATACGCCGAGACTGCCTCGATGACGACCCACAACACTCCATCGGTTGAATGTCACCGAACGTTCATTGCCGCCGCAACCCTCGGCGGGCTGGCACTTTATGCACTGACCTGTGCGCCGGGGGCCCTTTGGCAGGACAGCGGGATGTTCCAGTTCCGCGTCTGGCACTGCGATCTGCGCGGCGAATTGGGCCTTCCGCTGGCACATCCACTGTATATCCTCTTGGCGAAGGCGTTTGCCTGCCTGCCGCTTGGCAACTTTGCCTATCGCGTCAACCTGTTTTCCGCTGTCTGCGGAGCGGCGACGCTCGGGTTGGCCATGCACCTGCTGCTGATTCTGTCGCGCTCGCGTGTCGGGGCGACGATCGGTACGATCTCGCTCGCCGTTGGCCACACCTTCTGGACCCATGCGGTCATCGCGGAGGTGTATGAGCTTTACACGGTAGGCCTGCTCGTCGAACTTACTCTCCTGGAGCGATTCTTCACGCGGCGGCGGGTACATTGGCTGGCCCTTGCCCTGCTGGCCAATGGTCTGAATCTTTCGAATCATCACTTTGCCCTGTTGCACCTGCCTGCCTATGTCGGCGTCTTCGTCTGGGCTATTCGTGTGGGTGTGTGCGGATTCGGTATCCTCCCCGTCGCCGGAGCGGCCTGGCTGCTTGGGACTGTGCCCTATTCCGGGCTGGTGGTTCAGGACATCCTGGGCGGTCAGCCGATTCTCGAATCGCTCAAGCTGGCCCTTGTCGGACCGGCCGAGCGGGCGCGGGCGATCACGAACTTCTCGTTTCCCATTGGCCATCAATGTCTTCGCGCTGTGCAGTATTTCGCGATGAACTTTCCCACGCCGCTTGCCCTGCTTGCGCCGTTGGGCCTCTGGTGGACGTGGAAGGATGCTCGGTTGCGCTGGTTTGCCGCCGTGGGCGGGTGTCTGTTCGGGATCAATTTCGTCTTTGCATTCCGCTATCTCGTGCCTGATCAGTTTGTCTTCTTCATGCCCTGTTATGTGCTGTTCTCGCTTTTCATCGGCCTCGCTGTTCCGTGCGTCATCGGAAGGGCCACGAGTCGGACCGTCGTCGGCATCATCCTTGCGCTGCTGCCGATCGCGGTCTATGAAATCGCTCCGGCCGCGCTGACTCGGTTTGACATCTCCATCGGCGTCAAGCGGCATATTCCGTTTCGAGATACCCATGCTTATTTCATTCGCCCGCGAAAGAATGGCGAAACCAGCGCGTCGCAATTTGCCAGAGCGGCCTTCGAGCAGGCCGGACCGGACGGTCTTCTGATCGCCGGTAGTACGATTCATAATATGCTTGTCTATGTTCGCGACGTGGAGGGACTCGGTCGCGGAGTGACGCTGACGTCGGGACCGGATACGACGCCGGTTGCGCCGGTCATCGAGTTGTCGCCTGAGACGCTGGCGCCATTTGTCGAACGGGGGGCGGCGTATGTGTGCAGCTCTGCTTCGGGCTATGTGCCTCGGTGGATTATGGATGCATATGATCTCGAACCGGCGGGGATAATTTTTCGATTGCGCCGGAAAGCTCGGCGCGATGGGGTCTGATTCTGATTTGGATTTCGAATGGGTCCGCTTTGTCCGGTCACTTTTGGGTGACAATTCTTATAATTTGTTTAATGGCAATTAGTTATATGAATGTCCGCATGATAGTGGTGGCATTTGTTATGGATGTTTTTATCGGTCCATTTTGATTGACTGATCGCCCTTTCTCCCAAATCTTCGGGCCTCCGGTTCCTTGAATCGGAGGCATTTGTCCCACTCTGGATGAGCGTTGTTCGATTCGAGGAGTGCGGGTCCGCATCAGACGGTTGTTGTGCCGCCGCTGTGCCAATATGACAGTCTTGGGGTGTCGGGAGGCGGGGGCGCTGCCAATTCGGGCATGTGGGGTGGTGGCGGTGGAGAGGTAGGGGGTAAAGCGTAATATTCTCATTCACAAGGCATTATGGTCTTCGAGGGGGCCGGTGGGGGTCTTGACAGGGAGTGGCACAGGGGTTGCTTTGTGATCGGAGTGGATAGGATTGCTCCGCGCGGTATCCGTACGCCTCTGGGGCGGGAACATCTGTCATGACTGACCTGCATCCTCGTTTGAATGTTCTGATCGCCCATGCCGGGAAATCTCTCTGGGTCCCCGGTCTGGCCCGATCGCTGGCTCCGTTGCCGGTGGGGCTGCACTGGTCGCACAGCGATGACGAGGCGATCGGGATGGCGGCGGGGCGGGGGATGCATGTGGCCGTCGTGGATGGTGATCTTCCACCAAGGGGCGGATTGGACACGCTGCGACGGATGCGGCGGATGGGGCTGGAATTGCCCTGCCTGCTGGTGTGCGATGATCCGGGTCCGCGGCTGTTACGGGATGCGATCGAGTTGGATGTTTTCAGCGTGGTGCACTCGCGGGGGGAGGGCGAGTTGCTGACGCCGATGGTGTTGCGAATCGTACAGCGGGTGTACGAGGTCGAATGGCCGATGCCGGGTGAGTTTAATTAGACGGCGTCTGGAAACCGTGTCGAGGGATTGAGAATTGATGGGTGGACCCGAACGCCTCCCTCGCCCCTTCCGGGGCGAAAAAAATGAGATTCGCATATTCCACGGGTTGCGTCCCGGCTTTGCCGGGACACCACCCGTGGCTACAGCCCATGACCCCTCCGGGGTCGAGGAAGCAGGAGGGATCGGCAAAGCATCTCCGCCGGTCGAGGCGGCCGGGGTGAAGGCGATCGCGGACAAGTTTGGTTATTACGAGTCGAAAAGAGACAAAAAGGAGTTGCAACATGGCGGTTACGAAGATCAAGGTTCGCCCTTTGGGTGACAAGGTTCTGGTGAAGCGGATCGAGGCGGAGGCGATGACGGCCGGCGGGATCGTGCTTCCGGAAAGCGCCAAGGAAAAGCCGAAGCGCGGCCGGATTCAGGCGGTCGGCGACGGCAAGCTGCTCAATACGGGTGAGCGGTCGAAGCTTCAGGTGAAGAAGGGCGACGAGGTTCTGTTTACCAGCTATGCGGGGACCGAGATCAAGATCAGCGGCGAAGAGCTGATGATCATGGATGAATCGGACATTCTGGCCATTCTCGACTGAGCCTCGGCCCTGCTCTGAGAGGAGCCTATGAGCCCCAAGCTGTTTGAAGCCGCGCTCGATGAGGCGATCCGGTTTGGTTCGGCCGCGAGGTTGGTGCTGACTTTTCCGGGGAACGAGGATGCCCTTCACATTCATCCGTTGGCCTACACGCAGGTGGATGGCGACAGCTATCGGATCGAGATTCGGGTTTCGGACTATGTCGCGGACGACATGGTGGACGACGTGATCTTCGCGGACGCGGCGTCGATCGAGATGGTGGAGCTTCAGGTGAAGGCTCAAGGGGCGGTTTGGAAGGATGAGCCCTACGGCGGCTACGAAGGGGCGGACGGAACGGATCGATGAGGGTGGGCGTCATTCAGACGCCGACTCGATAAACGACAGCCTCACTAAAACTACAATCGAAACAATAGAACAAGAAACGGAGACATACGAATATGGCAGCCAAGAAAATTGCATTTGACATGGAGGCCCGCGAGGCCATTCGCAGCGGTGTGAACCAGATGGCCCGAGCGGTCAAGGTGACGATGGGCCCCTGCGGCCGAAACGTCGTCGTGGAGAAGTCGTTCGGCGCGCCGACCGTCACCAAGGACGGCGTGACCGTGGCGAAGGAGATAGAACTGGAAGAGACCTACGAGGATATGGGCGCCCAGATGGTCAAGGAGGTCGCCACGAAGACGTCGAACGATGCGGGCGACGGGACGACAACGGCGACGGTCTATGTGGAGTCGATCTTCAGCGAGGGTTTGAAGAATGTCGCGGCCGGTGCGAACGCGATGGAACTGAAGCGCGGCATCGATCTGGGCGTCGAGGCGATCGTCGCCGAATATGGTCGGCTGGCGAAGCCGGTGAAGGATTCGAAGGAGATCGCCCAGGTCGGGACCTGTGCCGCCAATCACGACGAGGAGATCGGCAAGCGGATCGCCGACGCGATGGACAAGGTGGGCAAGGACGGCGTGATCACGGTCGAAGAGGGTCAGACTTTGGACACGACGGTCGATCTTGTCGAGGGGATGCAGTTCGACAAGGGGTACCTGTCGCCGCACTTCGTGACCGACCCGGCGGCGATGGAGGTTCGGCTGGACAAGCCGTACATCCTGATCCACGAGAAGAAGATCTCGTCGATCAAGGATCTCATTCCGATCCTGGAGAAGTGCGCCAAGGCTGGCAAGCCGCTGCTGATCATCGCCGAGGACATCGAGGGTGAGGCTCTGGCGACACTGGTGGTGAACAAGCTTCGGGGCACGCTTCAGTGTGCCGCGGTCAAGGCACCGGGCTTCGGCGATCGGCGCAAGGCGATGCTTGAGGATGTCGCCACCATGACCGGCGGGCGGGCGATCTTCGAGGATCTGGGTATTACGCTGGAGAACCTGGAGGTCAAGGATCTTGGCCAGGCGAAGCGGGTCGTGATAGACAAGGACAATACGACAATTATCCAGGGCGCCGGCAGCACGAGCAATATCAAGGGCCGAATCGAACAGATCAAGGCCGAGATCGACAAGACGACGAGCGACTACGATCGCGAGAAGCTGGAGGAACGGCTGGCCAAGCTCTCCGGCGGGGTTGCGATGATCAAGGTCGGCGCCGCTACGGAGATCGAGATGAAGGAGAAGAAGGCTCGCGTCGAGGATGCGCTGCACGCCTGTCGGGCGGCGGTCGAAGAGGGTATCCTGCCGGGCGGCGGCGTCGCCCCGCTTCGGGCCCTGTCGGCGGTGCTGGACAAGGAAGAGAAGAAGGCCAAGGGCGACCAGAAGACGGGAGTAGATATTGTCCGTCGCGCCCTGTGGGCCCCGATCAAGGTGATCGCCGGGAATTCGGGTGTCGACGGGAGCATCGTTGCCCAGAAGGTGTTCGAATCGAAAGAGACGGCCTTCGGCTATAACGCCTTGACGAGCGAATACGGCAACATGGGCAAGATGGGCGTCATCGTGCCGGCGAAGGTCGAGCGTGTCGCCCTGCAGAACGCGGCCTCGATTGCGGCCCTGTTGCTGACGACCGACGCGGCGATCTGCGAGATCAAGGAGAAGAAGGAGAAGGCCGGCGGTGGGATGCCTCCGGGTGGGATGGGCGGCATGGGAATGTAAGCCGCGCATACAGGCGAGTCCGCTCGCCGGTGTGAAGAAACTAGAACGGTGCGATCGCTCATCCCGATCGCGCCGTTTTTTTGTATAGTTACCAGTGTTGACCCAGGGCGGCGCTACACTTTGCCCTGGGCTGACTTGTTTTCAATCCCCTTCGGGACGAAAAAAAGACATGGGAAAGGATTCCCATGGGAGTGAGACCGAGAAGGGATTCTCGGTTCAGCACCATCATGCTTACCCGTCTCGATAAGGCCGAGACGTGTAAGCATGGCACCCCGGGATTCGATATTCGCTATGACCGTTTCGGGGGGGCGGCGAGGACGCGTTCTATTGATGAGTGGATTTCGAGGAACTTGTCGAGTTGGGTGACGCGGAGGACCTCGCGGACTCGGCGGTCGAGGTGGATCAGCGCGACGCGCCGACCGTCCAGCAACAGATCGCGGTGCAACTGAACCAGTGAACCGAGTGCGACGCTTGGGGCGAACTTGACGCGGTCCATGTCCAGCACGACCGGAACGGCCGGGCGCTTGGTTGTCGCGAAGAGCACCTCCTCGACGAGTGCCCGGGTCGAGGCCTCATCCAGCGAGCGCTTCTGGACGACGACCAGCAGGACGTCTTCGTGCGGTTGGATTTCGATGACCGGATCGTTGGGCATGGGATGCGTCCTCCATGGGAGAGAATGACCGCCGGCGGGGATTATATCCGGAGATCGTCGGGCGGGAAGTGTGTGGTGGATGACAATACAGGCGGGTCATCGCATCCATCTCGTCGGGATCGAGTAAGAAAAGCCCGGCTGAAGCCGGCTGATGGAATTGCGCATGGCACAACCCTCCGACTGAAGTCGGGGGCAAACAAAAAGCTTCCCGGCTGAAGCCGGTATTGTGGGAAAACATCGAAACAATCCATTGCAACGGTGGATTGAGATTCGGCATGCTTACCCACCCCAATACTACCGGGGCGTGTCAGCGTGGCACCCGTGTACGATCCAAAGTGGATCGTGCCTTGGCAGTGCCACTCTTTCTTTTGAGAAAGGATGGGACACCCATGCATCAACAGGACTTTGCAGTTGTATCGCCCTTACAGGGCTGGGTGTTTATCAATTGCGATAACCCAGGGCGGCGCTATGCGGCTGACGCCGCGTCGCTCTGCCCTGGGCTGACATGTTGCGGCCCCTTCGGGGCGATTAGTATGTTACCCCGCCCCCTGAACTGTCATGGACTGTGGGGATCGTGTGGATTGGTATTGGTCGGGATGACAGGCATGCATGACAGTTCAGGGGGGGCCGGGTACAATTCGACGGGTGGATCGCGAATCAGGATGCGTGATTCTGATTGTGAATCCCCTTGTTGAGGTCAGACTCCAATGCGACGTGCGTGTTTCATGCTATTCGGGTGGATGGTTCTGGTCGGGCTCGTCGGATGTAGTGACGACAATTCGCCTGAATATGCCGACGAATACGATCGGCATCAGGCGGCCGCCCACGGTCGGGAGAGTGAGTCGGAGATCAAGCCGATCGCCTCGACCGCGAATCCCATGTCCACAAATCCCATGTCCGCGAATTCCGCGCCCCCGGCCATTATGGCCCACACGCTGCGTGGCACGGTTCGTGAGACGATGGATGCGGGCCGATATACCTACCTTCGGCTGGAGACGGACGGCGGCCTGATCTG
>JBHHUV010000092.1:0-9125 GCA_046754005.1 Phycisphaerae bacterium
CCTGCTGTTCAACTCCTGGAGTAGATTTTATGGACTTGAGCATCCACACCCGATAGAATAAAGGCATGACACGACTTGAAGACATCCTGAAGGAAGTCGATTGTCTTTCTGACGAGGAACGCACAAAGCTGCTTGCGATTCTTCTCAAATCACCGGAGCGGCACTCCACCGCCGATGAACGGGCCTCCGGCCAACACGGCCTGGCATCGTGGACAGAGTCCACCCGCGGCGAATCCTGGTCTGAGTTCTACCCTGACTCGTTGAATAATGGCGGAGATGATACGGCGTGACACGGGGCGAGGTCTGGTAGGCCGAACTGGCAGGTGATGCGGATTTTCGTCCGGTCGTCATCGTTTCCCGAATCGAGGCGATCGCCCAAAGGCGAAACATCACAATTGCAGAAGTGACACGCGTAGTCCGATCTTTGCCTTCGGAAGTGCATCTTTCAATCGAAGACGATATGCCCTCCGACTGCGTCATCAACACCGACAACTTGCATACAATCCCGCAGGATCGGTTAAGACAGTGTATCACCATGATCTCTGAAGAACACTTATTCTCTTTGGAGCGCGCACTTCGCTATTCACTCGATTTGCAATGGTAACCCCATCGGTTGTTCCCCGGCGAGCCTGTGCGTCAACATTGAACAATCATGTCTTTCGTCCAGTATATGAGATGTCGATGCATTATGTCTGGATTTAGGGCTGTCTCCACACTGGTATTCGCCACGAGCTTCTGCTATACTCCCGTTGGGAACCGGGTCATCGCAATCGCGATTGGCTGAACGAGGGGGATCATTCAGGACGGAGCACGTCATGTACACTTGGCATTCTACAACCGCTTCGATCGCCCTCGCGGCGATGGGTGTTTTCTTTCTCGACCCGACAGGGCTGTCGGCCGGCCTGATCACGATCGACACCGCCCTCATCGGCGATGCCGGCAATGTCGCAGACACTCAGCCCCAGGGGAATTTCGGCGCCGTCAATTATCTGTACCGGCTAGGTCGGACGGAAGTAACCAACACCCAATACGTCACCTTCCTCAATGCAGTCGCCGCCTCCGATCCCAACGGGCTCTACTCCCCCCTGATGGGCAGCGAGACGCCGGGCGGCATTGTCCGTTTCGGCACGGACGGCCATTACTCCTACCACGTCAAGCGGATCATCGACGGCACCGGAACGGAATATGACAATAAGCCCGTTGTCTACGTAAATCGCTATGATGCGATGCGGTTTGTGAACTGGCTGGAAAACGGCCAACCGACCGGCCCCCAGGATGCGTCGACAACCGAGGACGGGGCCTACACCTTTAGCGGGACGACCACGGTCGGAGAACGAAATGCCAACGCGAGCGTCGTTCTGCCCAACGAAGACGAATGGTACAAGGCCGCCTACTACATAGGAGGATCTCTCGACGCCGGCTACTGGCATTTCCCCACCCGCAGCGACGTTGCTCCAAACAACAACGCGCCCACCGCCGACACCGGGAATTCGGCGAATTTCTTCGACGGCGACTTCACCATGGGCGGACCGGGAATGCCCGATCTTCCCTACAGCGATGCCGGGGCCTATGTCCTCTCCACCGGCACCTACACGACCTTCGACATGGCTGGAAATGTCATGGAGTGGACCGAGACCAACGACGGCGCGCTGGCCATCACGCGAGGTGGAGCATTCGACACCCAACCCGCTTCGCTCTCATCTAATTTCCGCCCCCAGGTTGCTCCCTTGAATGAGAATCTAAGTGTCGGATTCCGCATCGCCTTCCTCCCGAAACCATCAACCGGGGCGCTTCCTGAACGCGACTAAGCACTACTGTATCACCACACCTGAATATCTGGGTCGCCCCCACCCCGAATGGCTCACATGCCTATTTTGCCCCGAAGGGGCGCAACATGTCAGCCCAAGGTAGAGCGTAGCGCCGCCCTGGGTCAGCACAATCACAATCACTCAGCCCTGTAAGGGCGATACTACCGGGGAAGCCCAATGCATCCTGATATAAACCCACAAAAACAAGTGTGTCCATATACTACATCTGGTTCGCCGCCTTAGATTCTGAGATGCGATCCGCTGATGAAAGGGTGTACAGAAAACGCGCGGGATGGAAGCTCGCGGCTTCTTCAATCGAACGCTGTGAATCGCCTGCACTGCGAGAAGAATGCCAGCGGATTGTTGTAGACGATCTTTGTGATGTTCGCCTGCTCGTGCCCACGCAGGCGAAGTTCCTGAATCAGTTTGGGCACCGCCATCGGGTCGCTCGGTCCCCAGTCGCCGGCCGAGTTGGCCATCAGCCGATCGGTCCCAACCATCTCTATCATGTCGGCCGCGCGCTGCGGCGTACACTTGGAGATCGGATAAAGAGTTAGCCCAGCCCAATGGCCCGCGTCGAGGGCATGGCGGATCGTGTGCTCTTCGACGTGGTCGATCAGAACACGTTCGGGGAGAATGCGGGATTCGTTGCGGAGCATGTCGAGGATCATCCGTGTCCCCTTGTACTTGTCCTCTAGGTGCGGCGTGTGGATGAGGATCAACTCGTCGTGGGCGGCGGCCAACTCCAAATGCTCGCAGAAGATCGTGCACTCGTTCGGGGTGTTCTTGTTCAGACCGATCTCGCCGATGCCGAGAACGTTGGGATTGTCGAGAAACTCGGGGATCATCGCGATGACTTCGCGGCTGATCTTGACGTTCTCCGCCTCTTTGGCGTTGATGCACAGCCAGCAGTAGTGGCGAATACCGTACTGCGCGGCCCGCTTCGGCTCGTATTCCGTCAACTGTCGAAAATAGTCACGAAAGGCCGTCACGCTGCCACGATCAAACCCGGCCCAGAAGGCCGGCTCGCTGACGGCGACGCAGCCGGCGTGGGCCAATCGCTCGTAGTCGTCGGTCAGCCGTGAAACCATGTGGATGTGGGGGTCGATGTAGTTCATGATGAGTTTCGAGTTGCCAGTATCCAGTTATTTGGCATTGGGAACGGGCCAATTCTCCTCGTAGGGCAGCGAAAAGACCTGCTGGGAGCGTTCGGCACGATCGGAGTTGTCGGTGAGTAACACTTGGACGGCTTCGTGAATCCGCTTCATCCGCGGATCGTTGGAAAGATCGCCGTCGCCTCGATCAAAACGGTCGAGGCTCGCGGCGATCTCGATGATCTTGCAGCGGGTTTCAAGGAAGTAACGATCCAAGGCCGCCTCGGCGGACAGGGGGGTATTCATGATCTCCTCCGGTTTTATGGCGGACTCCCGTCATTATCGTGAATCCAGCAGGTTCCCGCAATGCTCGCACAGGTGCTGGTGCCCCATCTGTTCTAACTGCGGGGAGCATCGGCGTCCCGCCGGTGCGAAATCGACCTTCTCAACCACCCACAGGCGAGAGACCGATGCGCCGAAGTAAAATGATCCTCTGCCAGATTGCCCAGACAAAGGTCCACGCCACTATTCCGCAATCCAAAATACGCAATCCCCAATCCCCAATTTCTCCCCCGGGTTTCCTTGACAGGCCGCGCCCGGAAGCCCTAGCATGAACCCGCCGTTGCGGTGCGATTTGCCGCCCTGAATCGCATCGATCCGTTACCCGCATCCGCCACCGGACGGCTTCTCACCTCTGTACCGCCGCACGGGGGTGCATCAGGCTTTCCGTACTGTTCGCAACCAGTCAGACATCGAAGGATCATCAAAACATGGAAATACACGACAGCGTTTTGGACTGCATCGGCCACACGCCGCTCATCCGGCTTCATCGCATCACGGCGGGTTTGAAATGTACCGTCGCGGCCAAAGTTGAGTATCTCAACCCCGGCGGGTCGGTCAAAGACAGGCCCGCCCTCCGCATGCTCGAGGCCGCCGAACAGGCGGGTCAGCTCAAGCCCGGCGGCACCATTATCGAACCGACTAGCGGCAACACCGGCGCGGCATTGGCCATGGCCGCCGCCATCAAGGGCTATCGCTGCATCCTGGTCATGCCCGACAAAATGGCCCCTGAAAAGTTCGCCTTGCTTCATGCCTACGGGGCCGAGACGGTCACGGTTCCCAACGTCTCCGCGAACGATCCGGAGAGCTACTACAGCATGGCCAACCGGTTGACCGCTGAAATCTCCGGGGCCTTCCAGCCCAATCAGTTCCAGAATCCGGACAATCCCGAGGCCCACTATCACACGACCGGCCCGGAAATCTGGAAACAGACGGACGGCAAGATCGACTACTTCGTCGCGGGCATCGGCACCGGCGGCACCATCAGCGGCACGGCGCGATTCCTGAAGGAGAAGAATCCGAACATCAAGATCATCGGGGCCGATCCGGAAGGCTCGATCTACGCCCAGGGAAGCATGCCCAAGTCCTACCAGGTCGAGGGCATCGGCGAGGATTTCGTCCCGAGGACGGTCAATCTGAAGATCGTGGACCAGGTCGTCAGCGTGACCGACAAGGACTCGTTCCTGATGGCCCGCCGCATCTCACGGGAGGAAGGCCTCCTAGTCGGCGGCTCCAGCGGCACGGCGGCCTGCGCGGCCCTGCGCGTCGCCGCCAGCCTGCCGGAGGACAAGCTGGTTGTCGTCCTGCTACCCGACAGCGGCCGGGGCTATCTCAGCAAAATCTACAACGAAGACTGGATGCAGAGCCACGGCTACATCCCGGCACCCGGTTACGGCTCCACGCTGGGCGATGTCCTGGCCGCCAAGGGAAACGTGCCGGCTCTGTTGACCGTGCATCGCAGCGAGTCGGTTCGTAAGGCGATCGACATGATGCGAGAGAACGACATCTCACAGGTGCCGATCGAGGACGACGACGGGGTCATCATCGGCGCGATCCAGGAGGTCAACGCCCTCAAGCTGGTCTTCGAGCACGTCGATATCGCCAACACCCCTGTCAGCGAGGCGATGAGTTCGCCCTTTCCCAAGCTCGATCGCGCCACCGAGATCGAGCACGGCTTCAAGGCCCTCTCCCTCGGCGCCCCGGCGATCATCGTCCGCGACAAGGACAAGCCCATCGGCCTGCTCGCCAAGAGCGACTTCATCGCCTTCCTCAGCGGCGACACGGAAGACACAGTCTCCAACGCAGACAAGTAACCGCGGGGGGCCACCGGCAAGCTCTGCTTGCCGGTGCCTGGGCTGAACCTGTCTGAACCAATACAGGATACTCGGTTCAAGCACGTCCTCGCGTCAATGGCGAGGCACGTCACGACCACTATCGTACAACCAGCAACATATGTTTCAGGAGACAAACCATGAAATTCGCCACCCGAGCCATCCACGACGGGCAGGATCCCGATCCCGCGACAGGCGCCACCATCGTCCCCATCTACCAAACCTCGACCTATACGCAGGATGGCATCGAGCAGCACAAGGGCTATGAGTATTCCCGCACGGGCAACCCAACGCGGACCGCGTTGGAAACCTGCCTTGCCTCGCTCGAGGGCGGTCGGTACGGACTGGCCTTTGCCTCTGGCACCGCGGCCGCCGCGGCGGTCATGAACCTGCTCGATCCCGGCGACCACATCCTCTGTGCCGACGACGTCTACGGCGGCACCTATCGCCTGTTCGAACTCGTGCTCAAACGCTACGGCCTCCAGTACGAATGGATCGACATGACCGAGCCGGAAAACTTCCGCCGGGCGATCCGGCCCCAGACCAAGATGATCTGGATCGAGACACCGACAAACCCTTTGCTGAACCTGGTGGACATAGCCTGTATTTCGAAGATTGCCAAGGACGCGGGCGCCCTGAGTGTTGTGGACAACACCTTCGCCAGCCCCTATCTGCAACAACCGCTGGAGCATGGGGTGGACATTGTCCTGCACAGCACAACGAAATATGTCGGCGGCCATTCCGATGTCGTCGGCGGGGCCGTCGTTCTCGACGACGGGGATCTCTATGAAAAGATCAAGTTCCACCAGAACGCCGTCGGCGGGGTGCCCGGAGCGTTCGACTGCTGGCTGGTATTGCGCGGCGTGAAGACGCTGGCGGTTCGCATGGAGGCCCACTGCGCCGGAGCGATGCGGGTGGCCCGCTTTCTCGAAAGCCACGCCGAGGTGGAGAAGACCATCTACCCCGGTCTCCACGCCCATCCCCAGCACGATCTGGCCGCGAAGCAGATGAGCGGCTTCGGCGGTATGGTCTCGTTCGTCATCCGGGGCGGCGAAGCGGCGGCCCGGCGGGTGGCCGGCCAGACGAAGCTGTTCTCATTGGCCGAAAGCCTCGGCGGCGTCGAGAGCCTCATCGGCCACCCGGCAACCATGACCCACGCCAGCATCCCCGAAGCCGAACGCGAGGCCCGGGGGATCACCGGCGGATTGCTGCGCCTCAGCGTCGGCATCGAGGATCCCGATGACCTGATCGCCGATCTGGAGTCGGCCTTCGCCACGGCGGAAAGGGGCGCATCAGTTCAGACGTCAGCATAAAAACAACAGGCCGGGTGGCATGCCCAAGCCCCAAGGCGCGGGCATGGCGTAGCGGGTAAACATACTGATCCCTGAATGGAGGCCGGCCCACTCGCTGTGGCACAGGTTTTCCAACCTGTGCTGATAAAATGTCATTCAACTTTCACCACAACCCGAAAGTTCAAACAACCGGTCACCGCCCCTCTTCCCGCAGCGCGGCCGCCTCCGCCGGCCGATCCAAGACTTCATAGAGATCAACAAGATGTTGTCTCACGCGCGCCGTTCGTGGATCGTCTTCTCCGAGTTCCTTCACGAAAACCCTGTGGCTGTGTTGCAATAGTCCCTCGGCTTCTTCGAATTTCCGCAGGTCGATCAGGCAGTCGCCGAGTGCGGAGTCGGCCTCGGCCCGGCGCCAATGATCGGCCGGTACGACGTGCCCCATGATCTCCACACACGCACGAAGGTGCCCTTCCGCCGCCGATGCCCGACCGGTTCGCACGAGCAGGTTTCCCAACGACAGAAGCGATCGGGCCGTATCCGGGTGCTCCGGTGGCAGAACGGTGCGGCGCGTCCGCAAAGCCGTTCTGTGAAGCCGTTCGGCAGCCGTATCATCGCCCCGGACTTCGGCCAGACTCGCCATCTGATATTCACACATGGCCACATCGGAATGGCTTTCCCCCAGGGCTGCACGGCGGATTGCCAGGGCCTCTCGAAGCAGCCGGCCGGCCTGTTCATAATCCGCCCCCCGCAGGCGTTCCAGGATTCCCATGTTTTGCAGCGTCATCGCGACTTCCAAGTCGTTGTCGCCCAACAGCCGCCGCCGCATGGACAGCGCTTCGTTCAGGAATCGTTCCGCTTCGTCATAATCTCCCTGATCCCGCCGGAGCAGGGCCAATGCGTTCAAGCTCTGCGCGATTTCGACATGCGAATCGCCCAATAATTCGCGCCGTGTCTTGATCGCAACCTGGTAATGTTCCTCCGCCTCTTCAAACCGCCCGAGTGCGCGATAGCTGTTGCCGATCGTGTTGTGTAACGCAGCGGCGATTTCCGGTTGATCGGACAGGGCGATTTCGACCCAATGCTCCGCCTCGTCGAGAACTTCTTTCAACGTGATGTCCCGGCCCTGAATGGGCGGACCGACGGACGCGAGGGTATCCTCGAGAAAGACGCGGATTTGATTGGCCTTCTTCGCCTCGGCCGTTGCGCGCCCGTACATCACGGACATGGCGACGGCAACGAGAATCGTCAGCACAACAAACACCCCTCCGATCGAAATCGGTAGTCGATAGCGCTGCACCGTTTTCTTCAACAAATATCGCCCACTGTCGCGCTTGGCCTCGATAGGTTCGCCGCGCAGAAAACGCAACACATCATCCCGCAGCGCCGCGGCCGACTGGTAACGCCGATCCGGCTCCTTCGCGAGCGCCTTGAGAACGATCGTATCAATCTCGTCATGGATCCCGGGCGGGGCCGGCTCGGTCTCGACGATGGCACGAATCAGATCGGCCATCGGCATCGCCGTCGAGACCGGACGCCGGGTCGTCAACATCTCGTACAGGATTACGCCGAGCGCGTATACATCCGTGCGAATATCAACACGGGACGGGTCGCCGGCGACCTGCTCCGGAGCCGCGTAGGCGAGGGTACCCATGAACTCGCCGGTCTGTGTGACCGTCTGGGCGGCCGCCGCCGCTTCTGGATTGATGATCTTGGCCAGGCCGAAGTCCAGGATGTGCGGCTCGCCGTTCGCGTCGATCAGGATGTTGCTCGGCTTTAAGTCGCGATGAATGACGCCGCGCTGATGGGCATGGCTGATCGCGGCACAGATGTTCGCGAACAGCATCAGAATGTCATCGAGGGAGGATAGTCGCGAGGGAGAAGCGATCTTTGCGTCGGATCCGATTACCGGGGAGGGATCGATGCATCCTTGTGTTTTCAGATATGAGTCCAACGAGAGACCGTCGATGTGTTCCATCGAAAAATACGGCTTCCCGTCGATCGTGATGCCGCGATCGTACACCCGGACGATGTTGGGATGTTGCAGCCCCGCGACCAGGTCGATCTCGCGTTCGAATCGAAGCCGGCTGGCCTCGGAGGCAGTAACCCGATCGAGCAAAATCTTGACCGCCACGCGGCGCTTCGTCGACCGGTGAAACGCCGAATACACATCACCCTGCCCGCCGCGACGAATCTTACGAATGTCTTCATAGCCATCCAGCTCCGGCCGACGGACGCTCTTGTGACGGCCCCGCTGCAATTCGTCCAGCAGCACGCCCGGATCACTGTACCAGTCCGAATCCTTCGTATGGGAGGAGACACTCACGGTCACGAAACCTCATCATGGCGTTTGAATCAAATCACACGCATCAATTCGCAATTCATCATTCGCTATTCGCCGTTCTCTATTCCTATCCCTCTTCCCGTACCTGTTGGGCGACCAGTTCTCCGATGCGTCGGAGGATGCGGGACTTGGCCTGATAGACCTGATCGATGCTGACCCCCAGCGACTCGGCGACCGTGCATGCGCCGTCGCCCCGGACCGCATAGGCATCGAAAGCGGCCCGATCCTGTTCGTTGAACTCTATTTCGATAGCTCGCATTGCTGTGCGCAGGTGATACTGCCGCCATTCGGCCTCCCATTGCGCGTCGGTTTCGGGGCTGTCCGCCCCCCGGCCGACGACCTCCTCCCCATCTTCTAGCGAGACTTCGTCCCGGTTCTGACGAAATCGCCGAAAAATCGCGTGCAAGACTACGGTCTTC
>JBHHUV010000093.1:0-8976 GCA_046754005.1 Phycisphaerae bacterium
GCAGGAATCGAACTGTTGAGGAGGCGATTAACCAAAGAGGAGAGATGGATGACGCACCGCCCGAGTATCCACTACCGCAACCCATCATCGACAAGGTGCTTCATGTCATCGGTTTCGTGGTTCTGGGAGTTGTTACCAGCTATCGATTCGCCCGAGGACCGCGATCGAGAAGAGCCGGTGTATTTCTACTGGTGTGGGTGGGCCTTGCGGGCTATGCCGCGCTGGACGAACTCACTCAACCGTTTGTCGGTCGAATGTGTGAATTCGGCGACTGGATGGCCGACCTGTTCGGGGCCCTGATCGGCCTTACGATTATCATGGCGCGCAACAGGCTGCGGTCTTCCCCCTCGTTACTGGATTGACGGATGAGGCAATCGCGTATCATCGGCATGATCGTTTTGGCGCTGTGTGTTCCTTTGCTGAACGGAGCATGCGATTCAGAGCGTTCCTCCGATCGGCCGCGTTATCGACGAATCGTCCGCATTGCGGTCGTCGGCGAGGCCAGAGACGAACCGACCTGGCCCATGCTTCAGTCGATGGCCGCCGGTTATCAGCGGCGCGATCCGATGGTCAGTGTGCGCGTCATCGCGCCCGACACACCCTCCCCCCGCGCGCAGCAGAAGCTTTTGGAAGGTCTGCTGGACGCGGATTTCCATGTCGTGTGTATCATCCCGACCGATCCGCTTGCTATACGCCCGGCGATCAAGGGCCTTGTCAAAGGGGGTCGACCGGTTGTGACAATCGGCCGCGATGTTCCCGCGTCGCATCGTTCGGTCTATTGCGGTCCGCTGGAAGTTTCGATGGGCAAGACTGCGGCGGCAGCCTGCCGGTTGGCACTTGCGGGACGGCCTCGAACCCTGATGGTGTTGCACGCCGGTGAAGATCATGAAGTCTATCGGGCCCGCCGTCTTGCATTGATCCATGAACTGCCCTTTCTGGGCGACATCCGCGTTCTGAAGGAGGTGGACTGCGCCGGCAATCCCGGTAACGCCTCTCGGCTCACCCGGATTCAGTCCAAGCAATACCCGCGTGTCGGGGGCTGGGTGTTTCTGGAGGATTGGGCATTGCGCGAGATTCCTCCGGCGGATCGCCTGTTGCCGCTGGGATGTGGGTTGGTTTTGTGTAACGGCTCTCCTCGCTATTTTGATCGTGTTCGAAACGGCGAAATCCAGGCCCTGGTTGTCTTTGACTATTACGAGGCGGTTGAGAAGGCCCTCGAGGCCGCCACGCGACTGGCTGAGGGCGATCAGACGGGTTTTCTACCGATATGCAGTGTCGAGCCGGAAATTGTCACGGGGAAGGAACTGAAACAATTCGAGCGTCGCTGGAGGGCCTGGCAGGAGGGGAAATCATCGCAGGAATTGAACCCGGGATGATCAACCGGAGGATGGCGAGGACGACGCTCAGCGGGAGCCGAGGAAGAAGGTTCCGAATGTTCGGAGCAGGATGATCAGATCGAGCTCGAGCGAGGTGTGCTTCATGTAATAAAGGTCAAGCTGGAGCTTGCGCCGGGCATCGGCGATGCTCGAACCGTATGAGAAATTGATCTGAGCCCAGCCCGTCAGTCCCGGTTTGATGAGATGTCGTTCGTTGTAGAACGGGATCAGCGAGGAAAGGGGGCCGACGAATTCCGGACGCTCGGGCCGTGGGCCGACCACCGACATTTCACCTTTGAGGATATTCCATAACTGCGGGAGTTCATCGAGCCGCGAGCGCCTGAGAAAACGTCCGAACTGAGTGACCCGCGGATCGTTGGGTTGTGCCCAGGTCGATCCTTCGGCCTCTGCGTTGTTGTGCATGGTTCGGAACTTGTGGAGTGTGAATTTTTGACCGCATCGTCCCACGCGCGTCTGCGAATAAAACACCGGTCCGCCTTCCCGCAAACGAAGCAGAATCGACACGATCACCAGGATCGGCGCAGCCAATACCAGGCCGAAAACCGCTACCGCGATGTCGAGCACGCGTTTGGAGACCATGTGTTCCTGCCGTTGTCCCTTCAAGTCGGCGGCCAGGAACCATTTGGGTGTGATGTGCGAGACCGGCACCTCGCCGTAGGTGGACTCGAAGAAGGTGGCTTCATCGGTAACGCGACAGCCCAGTCGCAGACACGTCAGCGCGGCGTGAAGGTGTGAAGAATCCTGAGACGCAACGTCTGCAACGACGACTTCAGCGACCTCATAACGCCGGCAGAGCGACTCGATATCCTTGATGTTGCCGACCACTGGGATATCGCTGACGCCGTGTTCCTGCGATCCCGTGTGCGTTGAATCCACGACGCCGACCAGGCGGTAGCCGGGTACCGAATCTCTGCGTACCGAGCGGATGATCACCCCTGTGAGCGGGCCCTGGCCGATGACCAGGAGACCTTTACGCACGTCGCGAACGGCATGATGCACGAGGAGCCGCACCGATGATGCGGTTACGAGAAAGAAACAGACGCCGGTCGCCGCGGCGCGACGGCTGAGATGAGAATACATGAACAGATGCATGACGAGCCAGGCGGCTGCCATTGCGATGGAGACCGTCAGCAGGCAACGCGCGACGATCCGTGAACGTGCCCAGAGTGTGGAGGTGTCATAGAGGCCGAACATACTGCCGGCGACCACGACGGAGGAGGCGAGGACGATGCTGGCGATCCAGAGGTGATATTCCGCGAGCGGATCGGGGGTCGCCGTCCACCAGACGAAGAGATGATGTCCCATCAGGGTTCCGCCGCAGACGATGGCGATGTCGAGCAAGAGCCAGACCGCGCGGGGAAGATTGAGCAACCATTCCCCCACGACGGCCCTGCGGACCATCAGCGGTTTTTTTTCTGCGTCGCTGAGTGGTGGGCAGACCACATCGGCGAGCTTGGGGGGTGCAGCAATATCTGCTAGCAACATGGAGTGCCTTGTCACGTAAACGAAATCCCTCGTTTGCCGCTATGGGTATCGGACGCGTACCCTGTTGAATTGAGTTATGAACGCAGAATGGTCGGGGCGCAATTATGGCGCGGGCTCTATTTTGACCCTGAGAAATGACAGGCAATCAAGAGAGAGCGGAGCGGATCGCGTCCTGGATAGCCTCCGATAAACATCAAGGCCAAGAATCAAGACTCGACTTGGCCCTAATGCCATCCGATAAGTCACTGGAGCGATATGGGTTGGATTGGAATCACGCATCCAGTCTCAACCCGATCCGCATAACATCGCTGTGTCGATGGATACGGCCCGATACGGCACTTGAGGAATGACCAGATGTTCACACGACCCGTCGGATTGCCAGACTCGAATGAAACCCGTGGCCTTACAAGATCGCGTCCCTTGCGTTATGTGATCCTTGCCATCATCACCGCGGCCGCGGGATGTGTGAATAGTAAGGCCGACAAGTATCACGTGACTGTTGACGAAAAGATTGTTTCCGTATTACCGGTCGATCTCGGTGATCGCGACAAGGTGTCCAAGAAAATCGGTGTTCACTTTTTCGACGCGAAGCCGTCTTCCGGCCGTTTCCCGGCCGGTCTATGTGTGGTCCGCGTCGAGGCCTTCAAGGAGGATGACAAACCCGATCGGCTTCTCAGGGTCATCACTCTGCCGAAACATCATGCCGTCTATTGGAACCATCTCTTTGACGAACTGCTATCCATTCGGGAGGTGATCTTCCTCGGCAGACCGGGCCTCGATCCTCGCGGCTATACTTGGCGCGAGATTCTCAGCGCCGCCGCCGTTCGGGACTCGAGCCTGTGTATCATCTATGCACGGCTGGAAATGACCGATGCCGACGCGGAGTACGTGGGCATGCTCTGGGATACCGGAACCTTTGAAGCACTGGCCTCATTTCGTGCCCCCGTTGTCCTGTCGGCGGACCTGGTCGACGCCCTGGAGGAGGATCCCCAATCCGATTCCGCGATCAGCGAGGCCGATTTTCGGGCCGAGTTGGATTTTCGCCACCTGATTCGTGATGCGATCTGGGATCTCGCCAAACGCGACATCCCGCCGACCACCACCCAGCCCAGCCCCTGGCGTTATTCGGATGTGCCCTTGTTTCCACGCGATTATGATCGCTTTCCCTTTCCACTTTATCGCCGGCATCGATCCTCCGATAAGGGCGGTTCCTGAATTCCCAGTGTCATCGGTTATTGAACTGGTGCGCGATACACATCACTCGTTTCCAACCCGTTCAAGAAACAGGTCTTGAACCCACGTCACAGGTTTTCGGAAGAACGATCAATCGCCCTGAGCCTTGGTAGGGATGGCCTGTGATTGAGCCGATGATGATTTCCATAGAGGGGGAATCATGCGCGGGGCTGTCGTCCGAATATCTGAAGAACCGCTCGTCAACGCGATCCATCGATACCTGGCGGAGATGGCCTTTGCGATCTATGCCGCCGCGCTTCTCTATATATGCGTCGTGCCGTTTGATTTTACCGCGCACAAACTCATCGATCCGACATCGGCGCGATTTCTCAATCTGCTGCTGACCGGCTCCGGTCTTCCGGACATCTTCGCGAACATGGCGATCTATATTCCCTTTGGCGCGTTGGCATTCCTCATGCTCAGGAAAATGAATTGCGGTTTTCTGCTGTCCGGAATGCTCGCCGTTATGGTCGCGGGCCTCTTCGGATTCGGTATCGAGCAAGCCCAGTGTTATGTTCAATCTCGCGTATCCACCTGGTCTGATGTTCTCGCCAACACGGCTGGCGCCTGGATCGGGGTTATGGGAAGTGCAGTCTTTCACGGCGAGTATCGCCGCGTGGTGGAGCAGGGTCGCGAATCCGCTCGACGCAACTGGTGGCTCGCCGTCTCCAAGGGCGTGGTCTGTCTGCTGCTGATCGTTCATTTGCGACCTTATGACATCGTTGTGGATCTTCGTCATACCGCCGCTGAGACCGTGCGTCATGCCGACATCAGCCCATTTGCCGCCTGGAACGGGCTTCGTGCGCGGGTTGCTACACAAGTCAATCTCGGACTGCGCGAAGGCATGAACGAACTGGCACGGGCACGATGGGATTACGCGCTCGATCGCGTTGCCGACACGGCGGGCTATGCCGGGCTCTCAGTACTCCTTGCGATGGGGCTTTATCGCGATTTTCAACGAAGACGGCGGCTCTATGGGTGGGTCGGATTCGTGGTTGTCTCGCTCGCCATGATGGTCACGCTGATCCGTATCTTTCTGACTACGTACGGGCTGGATACGGCCCATATCGGATGCGGCATACTGGGCTGGCTGATCGGTTGTGTTATTGCATACGTCAGTCGTTTTGACTTGCCATCCGACCCAACAGATGCGGCTGCCGCATCCTCCCCCCGCACGATCCCGCTGCGGCTGCAAAAAGTTGCCATCGCCTTCACGCTGGTAATCGTGGGTCTCTACGAACTGGTCCCGTTCGACTTCGCGACCGGACCGGGTGCGGAGTCCGCCCTTCAAGGATCGATCTGCATGACGCCGTTCAAGTGGCATTTCCTGTCGCGTCCCAACGACGCGCTCAACGACATCAGTGGTGAAATGCTGCGATATGGTGCGATGGGGGTCTGCCTCGCCTTGCTGCTTCGCCGTCGGAATCGGTTGAATTGGCGATTCCAACTTGCGATTTGCGTGTTGCTGTCCGGGATCGTCAGTTGCGTATTCGAGGCGATTCACTTGAACATGGCGACGCGATGCACGGATATCACCACGCCCATGCTTGCCCTGTTCGCGTCATTTGTTGGATGTATCACCATTCGATGGGTATTTGATTATCGAGCATATCTGTCCGTCCACATTGTGGACAATGCGTTGACGCGGCAACTCATCGAAGGTGAGTCCTACGACAAGACAAGCCTCACTCGGCTCGGCTCAGGACGTAACGATGCTTCCCCGAAGGATCGGGCTCGATCTCATTCACAAGATGAAGCCTGACCTCGATCGTGTGGCCGATCCGGTTTCGCAATTGATCGCGTATTTGCCTTTGGCGATCGGCATCCCATGATCCGTCGGAGACGATGCGCACGTCGAGATTCAAGTCGGACTGCTGTTCTACCTTGAAATGCCGGATCGACGGTTCCTCTCGAAGGATGTATATCACCGAGAGGGCGTGTGCGTAGCCTCCGTCCGTGGTCCGCAGCATGTCAGTCATGCGACCCTCCACGATCTCGAGCGATTCCAATCCTCGTCCGCACGGACAAGCCGATCGAGACCATCGGGCCATGTCGCCGGTGCGATAGCGGATGAACGGCATGCCCTGTGCGTCAAGATGGGTGACGGTGATTTCGCCGGGCAGATCGCCGTTGACGCGCGTCCCCGAGGCATCGAGCAACTCAACGATCAGGCTTTCCATGCTCACATGGTACGATCCTCGTGGGCACTGATGGGCGATGAAGCCCGCCTCGCGCGAACCGTAGCCGTCCGCGACCGGCACGGCAACGGCCTCCTCGATGATCGCACGATCGGCGGGCGAAAACAATTCGCCCGTCGTGAAGACGGCCTTCAGCGATGGGCACTGAATGCGTCGCCCGGCGTCGCGGGCGTGCCGAACCAGTCGGGACAGGCTGCTCGGATAGCCGAAGAGGTGCACCGGGTCGAACCGTTCCATCTCGTCGAGGTAGCACGACATCCTCTTCGGCGTCATGTCGAAGGCGTTGAGGAGCCGATGGTTGGTCAGGCGATCGCGGAATCGTTTCAACCGATCTTGTGTGTTCAACTCGACCGGTGAACCCCATACGTACAATTCTCGTTCTCCCAAATCGATTCCAAACCAGGCGCGGGTGCGGGCGCGGCCGGCCTGATCGGCGGCCTGCCGCCCGCGGTCGATCCAGAACTGCAAGGGATCACCGGTCGAACCGCCGGTGCTGTAGAGAAAGAGACCGCCCGGCACCGATGGATCGATCATGACATCCTTGTGATCGCGAATATCCGTCTTGTTCAGCGTTTGAAGTCGAGTGAGATCATCGAGTGTTGCCTGATCGGGATCGATGCGTGAGCCTGTGATGCGATCGCGATAGAATGGAGACATCGATCGCGCGTGTCTCAACAGGCGTCGCAGCTTGCATACCTGATATTCGCGCAGACGCGGCGCGGGCCACCATTGGCTGCGGTGTAATCGGCGCAGATAGGGTAGAGTCCCCCTTCGAAGCAGAAGCTCGTGGGCGGGGATGATCCAATTTTTGACAATCACGGGATGCACATCATTCTCGTGTAGGATGGGTCATCGACCCATCTGTTGAACATGATTCCATCATTGTGTCCCGTTCCCAATCCCCGGTTTCCAGCTTCAGCCATGCGTCGAACATCATCAATTTCCACAGGTTCGGTCCATGGCGGGCACGGCCCGAGAGGTGGTCATCCCACATGCGCCGGATCGCATCCGGTGCAATCCATTCGTGCAGTGCTACCCGCGAATCCAGAAGTCGATCCTGAAACCGCTCCCGCAGTGGGCCGTCGAACCAGTCATCCAACGGCACCTCGAACCCCGATTTTCGTCGATTTGCCGTTTTGGAATCGATCACCCTGGAAACGGCGTGACGCAATACCGCCTTGCCACGTCGCCTTTGGATGCGATGCCTCGGAGGGATCCGCCATGCCGATTCGACGAATCGATAATCCAGCATCGGCGATCGCACTTCCAACCCGTGGGCCATGCTTGCCCGATCCACCTTGGTCAATATCCCGTCGGCGAGGCCGAGCCGCAAATCCGTATATTGACATTTTGACAGATGATCCGGCGCGTCGCAGCGATCGTAGTGTCGCCGGACGTGATCCAGAGGATCGTAATCCCGCAAGTGGTCCGCGACGTCCGGCGACAGGAGCAACCGAGCATCCCACGGAGTCATGGTTGCGACCGAAAGGCCGTGCGCCGTTGCCGCATCGACCGACAGGTTACGGAGCGTTGATGCGGCGCGGAGCGATCGGGGGATCCACGGTCGCCGTGGATAGACCGAGGCGAATCGGGCGAGTATGTTTCGACCTACACGGCCCGGCATCCATCCGCGAAGGGAATCTTCGTACAGGTCGAATCGGTATCGGCGATAGCCCGCCAGGATTTCATCGCCGCCGTCGCCGGAGAGGGC
This sequence comes from Phycisphaerae bacterium, assembly GCA_046754005.1. Lineage (GTDB taxonomy): Bacteria > Planctomycetota > Phycisphaerae > UBA1845 > UTPLA1 > CAYXGR01. Next base: position 8,025 of record JBHHUV010000093.1, read on the forward strand.
CACGGTGACAAGTCGCCGCGTCTGTTGAGACAAGATATAGGTTGGCACCGCGGAGGCGTCGGCGAAGGGTTCGTCGAAGTGCCATGCCAGGATATCGACAAGGGCCGCTGAGTCCGGCGCCGCGCATGTTTCATGGTGATTCGTGCCGAGTTGGGTGGCAGTTTCCCGTGCCGAGTCGCGTTCGTCGAAGCCATTTTCGTCGAAACCGCAGGTGAGGGTTACGATTGCGTCCCGTGCCGATTGTGCCATAGCCGTTACCACGGCGCTCGAATCCACGCCCCCGCTTAGAAAGGCGCCGATCGGCACGTCAGCTACGAGTCTCGGTCGTGTTGCCTCCTTCAAGGCTGTCCAGAGGGTTGCGGCGTTTTCCTCAATTGTTTGCTCGTTCCAGCCGGCGTGATGCAGATCCCAGTATTGCCTGATTCGTGCCCGGCCGTCCTGAAAGACCAGCAGGTGCCCGGGCGGCAGCTTCCGACAATCCTCGTAGATTGTCTTTGGTGATGGGATAAAGCTGAATGTGAAGTAATCGAGCAGGGCCGTCGCGTCGATATCCCGATGCAGGCCGGGGGCCGCACACACAGCCTTGAGTTCCGACGCGAAGACGAGGCGGTCGTCATTGACGTGGTAATAGAGGGGCTTGACGCCGAGTCGATCGCGGACAAGGAGCAGCCGCCGCCTGGGTTCGTCCCAGATTGCGAAGGCGAACATACCATTGAGATGTTCGACGCAGGCGTCCCCGTATTCCTCGTAGAGATGGACGATGCACTCGGAGTCGCTCGTCGTGCGGAAGCGGTGTCCACGGGCGATCAGATCGTCCCGCAGGCCGAGAAAGTTGTAGATTTCGCCGTTGGTGATCAGCCGGATGGTGCCGTCTTCATTGGCAATCGGTTGGCGACCGGTCTCGAGATCGATGATGCTCAGCCGGCGGTGTCCGAGGGCGACGTGTTCGGTG
>JBHHUV010000094.1:0-8956 GCA_046754005.1 Phycisphaerae bacterium
GGGTGTCACAGATGAGGTCACCGGAGGTGTAACAGGCGAAGGGATTGCCACATCCGCCGGCGAAGGTGTGGTCCAGGCCCAGGTAATGGCCGACCTCGTGGGTCAGGGTGCGGCCCTGATCGAATGGCGGCCCGACCGGGGCGTTCGGGCCGAACGCCGCCCATAGAATCACGATGCGGTCTCCATTCCAACCGACGATGCCGCCCTGAGGCAGGTCCGGCACATAACCGAGATCCCCGCCCGCATTGTTCGTATAGATGTTCAGATAGCGGTTTGTATCCCAGGCCAGGGTATTCCAGTAGGGTCCGATGTCGTCGAACCAGGTCGTGTTGTCGGTGTAGGTGATTCCGTTGGTGGGTGCGCCCAGTGGGTCGGTCGTGGCGAGGGTGAACTCGATCTGGATGTCCGTCCCGTTTTGTCCGTTCGAGCCGGCCATCGCCAGAAAGTCCTGGTTCAGGATGTCGATCTGGCTGTGGATCGTCGATTCGCTGACGTGACCGGTGACGCCGTTGTCATGCCGGATGACGTGGACCACGACCGGAATGCGATACTTGACCACGGACGGATCATAGATCGGATCGGGATTCGTGAAGGTGTAGGTGCAGTCGCCCAAACCGCCGCCGCGCAAGCCCGGGCCCTGCTGATGGCTCGGTACCGTGCTGCAGCGTTTGCCGCTTAATCGAAAGAAATCAGAGGCGGTGTATTCGGCCCAGGAATGGAAGACTGTGCCGTCGGCGATGATGGTGCCGTCGGTGTGGGTTTGAACCAAGAGGGTGGACCGAGAAGGGATTCTTGGTCCAGCATTTGATTGTTCCGATCGGTGTTGGTTTTCGATTGCCTGGCCCCATGCACCCGGTCCCGCGCTCAGGACGATCGCAACGATTGTCGGAATCGTCGATACGCGAAGGGTACGTTCGGGCATGATTTCCGTCTCCTTCGGTTGTTCTCGCGTCCTATGGGGGGACCGAGAAGGGATTCTTGGTCCGGCACAATCCAGTGCTCGCCATGCCCGCGCCTTGAGGCTTGGACATGCCACCCCGCTGTGAAAGTAGGGCACCCGGCACGCTAGCCGCACCGGTTGGAAACCGGTGCCACAGAATTATGTGGTGGGCGGTGCATACCCTACGGGGGGCGGTGCCCGCCCTACGTGATTTTCAGTTCCAGCGGGGTGGACTGCTGGGCGTTTTTCAGGCTGACTTGACCGGCGAGATTGCGAACAAATGCCTGGATCGCCTCACGCGTTGATTCGTCGGTCTCTTCAAAATTCGCCGCTGGCGTGCCCGCGTCGCTGAAAATACGTATATCTATATTGATCGGCACCTCGCCGAGGCAGGGGACACCCAGCCGCTCGGCGGCCTTCTTCGCGCCGCCCCGGCCGAACAGGTCGTATTCCTTGCCCGTGTCCGGGGCCCGGAAGTAGCTCATGTTCTCGACGATGCCGAGGATGTCCACATTGAGCTGTTGATACATGCGGATCGCCCGGACGGCGTCGAGCAGGGCGACGGCCTGCGGGGTGCAGACGATCAGGGCGCCGGTCATGGGGATCGACTGGGAAAGCGTCAGCGGTACGTCGCCGGTGCCCGGCGGGAGGTCGATGATCAGGTAGTCCAATTCGCCCCAATCGACCTGTTCGAGGAACTGTTTGATGACGCCGTGGACCATCGGACCGCGCCAGACGACCGCCCGATCCGGCTCGATCATGAAGCCGATGGAGATCACTTTGAGTCCATGAGCCTCGAAGGGTTGTATGCGCTCCTCGCGGACCGTCGGCTTGGCGTCTTCCAGCCCGAGCATCTTGGGGATCGACGGGCCGTAGACATCGGCGTCCAGCAGGCCGACGGAGGCGCCCTCTCGTGCGAGGCCGAGGGCGGTGAGAACGGAGATGGTGGATTTGCCGACACCGCCCTTGCCCGCGCCGACGGCGATGGCGTTTTTCACGCCGGGAAGCTGGGTCGTCAGCTTGGGGGTCGCGCGGACTTGGGCGCTCCAGTCGATCTCGACGGCGCGAACGCCGTCGAGGGCAGTCAGTTCATGTTCGACATCCTTGCGGATCGCGTCCTTGAGCGGGCAGGCGGGGGTGGTGAGTTCGATGCCCACGCGGATACGGTCGCCATCGATCGCCACATCCTTGATCATGTTGAGGGTGACGAGATCCTTGTGAAGCTCGGGATCTTGGACGTTTTTAAGCGCTTCGCGTATCTGCTCCGGGGTGATGCTCATCGACGGATCGGCCTCCTGGTCGGGTATGTCAGCATGTGGTTGTCTCAGTGAATATAGTAGCAAAATGGTACGATTTCACAAACCTCCCGAGACTTGGGACTACAGCGCTAAGGATCAGCGACAAAATAACTTCCCGGCGGGTCCATGACAGAATCCGCGGGTTCTCTTGCCGGCTTCAGCCGGCAGTTTTTTGTTTGCCACCGATTTCAGTCGGTGGTGGACGACATTTTTAATTCCCCTGTAGCCGTCCTGGAATCCACCGATTGCCTCATGGACCTCGCGTGCATTCAATCATAGACCCGTAGAGCCTGTAGTTGGAGCGCAATAGTTGCGGGTACTTGTGGGATGATCTACATTGAGGTTGGTATTGCGGGATGAAACAAGGGTTGCGTGGGATGGAATCCGGGGGTGTGGGCTTCGGGTAGGGTTGCTCGCCGTAGAGTGTGCGACATCCATCGGCCGATACAACCGTACATGTGTATACAGCAGAGAAGGCGAGGCGCAGCTATGGGCACCGAAATCGTGCATGTTCAGGGGCGGGAGGTTCTGGATTCTCGTGGAAACCCGACCGTGGAGGCCGTCGTTGTGTTGGAGGATGGCTCGGCCGGGCAGGCGATCGTCCCCAGCGGAGCCTCGACCGGCGAACATGAAGCGGTGGAGCTTCGCGACGGGGATTCAGCCCGGTATATGGGCAAGGGGGTGCTCAGGGCGGTCGAGCACGTGAACACGTCGCTGGCCGAGTGTGTCATCGGGATGGACGCGACCGATCAGGAAACGGTCGATGGGGCGATGATTGAACTCGATGGCACCCCCAACAAGGGGAAGCTGGGCGCCAACGCGATCCTGTCCGTTTCACTGGCGACTGCCCGGGCGGCAAGCGAGTCGTGCGGGCTGCCGCTGTTTCGCTATCTCGGCGGTTGCCACGCCAACACGCTGCCCGTGCCGATGATGAACATTCTCAACGGCGGCAAGCACGCCGACAGCACGGTCGATTTTCAGGAGTTCATGATCCAGCCGTGGGGGGCGGAGAGCTTCGGCGAGGCGCTCCGGTGGGGGGCGGAGATCTTCCACACGCTGAAACGGATTCTCAAGGACAAGGGCTACGGGACAGCGGTCGGCGACGAGGGGGGCTACGCACCTAGTTTGAAGTCGAACGACGAGGCGTTCGAGGTGGTTGCCACGGCCGTAGAAAAGGCCGGCTATCGACTCGGCGAACAGATCTTCTTCGCGCTCGATCCGGCCTGCAGCGAGCTGGCCAACGAGGCGGGGGCTCCGGATCAATACAAGTTTTTCAAGAGCAAGCCGGATTCCATCATCGGTTCCGAGGAAATGATCGACTACTGGGTGGAGAAGTGCAATCAATGGCCGATCCGCAGCCTGGAAGATGCCTTGGCAGAGGATGATTGGAAGGGCTGGGCCCGGTTGAATGAGAAACTCGGCGAGAAGGTGCAGCTTGTCGGCGACGATCTGTTCGTAACGAACACCGAACGACTCGGTCGGGGCATTCGAGAAGGCTCGGCCAACAGCATTCTGATCAAGGTCAACCAGATCGGGACGCTGACCGAGACGCTGGACGCGATTGACCTTGCGATGCGGAATGGATGGACCGCCGTGATCAGCCATCGCAGCGGGGAGACTGAAGATACGACGATTGCCGATATCGCAGTGGCGACCGGGGCCGGTCAGATCAAGACGGGGAGCCTGTCGCGGACGGATCGGTTGGCGAAGTATAACCAGTTGTTGCGAATCGAGTCGCATCTGGGCGATCAGGCGCGTTATGGTGGGACACTTTGGAACAAAGATTAGCGAACGTTGAATCGAGCTTGAGAAAACCACGTGGATGAACGACACGACAATCTGAGATCGGATCCGACTGCCGGCAGGGGGTCATCGTCTCCCCTCGGGCATCGACTCATGTTTGCCGGCTTTGCGTTTCTTTCATTTAGTCTATTCGCTCCGACGATCCTGCTTCCGCTGGTGCGGGAACATTGTGAACTGCTGGCCGAAGAGAATCGCCTGAGACAGATTCGGGAGGATCTGACGGGGGAGATCGAGCGGCGCGATTCGCTGATGGAGGCCTTTTCAAACGATCCGACCATCGTAGAACGCCTGGCGGTGTTGGACTTGAACTACCAGAGACCCCACGAAGAGGTGATTCCGGTCCTTCCCAAGGGCTACGTCGCGCCGGTTCCTGATTCGGCCGCCTTGCCCGAGTTCCAGAGTGCATTGCACATTCCGGCCGGTTGGCCCGATGGTGTTCGACGGGTTGAGCACTGGGCCGAGCGGCACGGTCTGATCGACCTTTTCCTTGATCGCTCGCTCCGACCGGCCCTGCTGTTCATGTCCGGCGGCCTGATCATCGCCGCGTTCGTTCTGTTTTCACCCTGGGGCTTCGAACGCCGTACCCACGGTTCTCCTCGGTGTTCACCTACCACCTACGAAGCGGCCGGCACGCATCCGTCGACGTGATACGCATTCACCCATGGCCGCCCTCAGTCTGCAAAACATCACGAAGTCGTATGCCGGTCGCCAGGTTCTCGATGACATCACGCTGGCGTTGAACAAGGGGGAGAAGGTCGGGCTGATCGGTGCGAACGGATCGGGCAAGACGACTCTGTTCAAGCTGATCGTTGGGCTGGAGCATCCGGAGACCGGCACCATCACGCAATCGAAAAAGCTGCGCGTCGGGTATCTCCCGCAGGAACCGGATCTGCCCGCCGATACCCGACTCATCGATGTCGTGGGCGCGGCCTTTGAAACGCATCGCCGAATGGAGTCCGAGCTGGAGGCTCTATCGGCACACATCGCCCATGCACACGGCGGCCCAGATGAAGCCGAGTTGCTAGTAAAATACGACCGACTTCATGCCACATTCGAGGCGGCCGGCGGATATGGCTATCGCGTCCGCCTTCGGGAGGTACTCGGTGGTCTGGGCTTTGCGCCCGATGAGTATGACCGACCCGTCGGCGTGCTTTCCGGCGGTCAGAAATGCCGGGCATCGCTCGCACGGATGCTGCTTGGAGACGCGGAGCTGCTCCTGCTCGACGAGCCAACCAACCATCTCGATATCGACGCCGTGCGCTGGCTGGAGAAGTACCTCGCCGCGCACCACGGCGGGGCGGTGATCATTTCGCACGATCGCTACCTGCTCGATCGCGTGGTCACGAAGATCATCGAGATCGAGAACCACCGGGCGACTGTCTACCCGACAAACTACACAAATTATGCCGAGGCCAAGCGCCTCCGGCAATTGCAGGCCGCGCGGGAGTATCGAAAGCAGAGCTCATGGATCGCCCATCAACGAGACTACATCAACCGGGCACGGTATCGCAAAGACACCGCCAAACAGGCCCGAGGCCGTCAGAAGCAGCTCGACAACCTGGCGGAAAAGGGCCGGATTCTCGATAAGCCCGAGAACGCCTCGTCGCGCATGAAACTGAAGTTCGACGCACCCGCCCGCGGCGGTGACATGGTGGTGCGCTGCGAAGGGGCCTGCAAGGGCTTCGGAGAGACGCAACTGATCCGCGATCTCGATTTCGAGATGACACGCGGGCAGATGGTCGGCATCATCGGCCCCAACGGCGTCGGGAAGACCACGCTGCTGCGCATGTTGATGCGCCAGTTGGAGCCGGACGCCGGCACGGTCCGACTCTTTGAGAACTTGACCGTCGGCTATTACGATCAGGAACATCGCGACCTGGACCCCGATCTGAGCGTAATCGAGACCGTGCGCCGGGTGCGGTCGGAGTTGGGCGAGGCCGAGGCACGTTCCTTTCTGGCCCTGTTCCTCTTTCGGGGAGACGAAGTTTTCAAACGCGTGGGCGATCTATCCGGCGGGGAACAGTCGCGCGTCTTGCTGGCACGGCTGGTCTGGACCCATCCGCAGGTGCTCGTGCTGGACGAACCCACGAACCATCTGGATATCCCCGCGCGAGAGGCCCTGGAGGAGGCGCTGCGTATCTACCCCGGCAGCGTGCTCACGGTCAGCCACGATCGCTATTTTCTGGATCGAATCGCGGATCGTCTGCTGGTGCTCCCCGAACGCGGGCGTCATGAAGTCGTGGACGGGGCCTGGTCGGCCTATACGGAGATACTCACGAAGCGCGAGGAAGAGGCCCGAGAGGAGCAGAACCGCCGGGAAGAGGCAGATCGCAGGGAGCGACAGACACGCAGCCGGAAGGGTCGCGGCACGAAGAAGTCCAAGTCGAAATACGCCGCGAAACGCATCGAGGATATGGAGAAAGAGATCATCGAAATCGAATCGCGTCTCCGGGAGATTGAATCCGCCTTTTCCGATCCCACGTCGATGCGCGACCACCTTCATCTGGAATATGACAAACTGCGGGAAGAACTGCACGCTCTGTATAAAAAATGGGAGGCGACCGCCGATAGCTAGAATCTATCTCAACGGACCCGTCGCCGCAGCTTCCAGCCTCAGAGCCCACTCCGAACACGTTTGACACACGATTTGACAAAGCCCCGAACATACCATCCAATAGGCACCAATCGGGAAAGATTCCCGAAAACCGGGGCGTAGCTCAGCCTGGCCTAGAGCGTCTGCATGGGGTGCAGAAGGTCGCTAGTTCGAATCTAGTCGCCCCGATTATAAGCCGCTGAAAACACACGGGTTATAACGAAAACAATTCAGAGATGATCGGATTGTTGCCCCTTTCTGTTTGAGTCTTTCGCCATGAATGCCGTGTGTGTAGTCGCTTGGCGTATGTGTCTGGATGAGTTCGGGGGAGGGGAGCAATCCTATCCGGCCGACACCCCACTGAGGTTCCCAAGCTCGCACAATCCGAATCGGAGATAGTCCATCATGCCAGCGTCTGGTTTGGCCTGTTCGCCGATACACGAACATGAAATGTACGTTTTGTCTGTGGGGAGGTTGTCAGGAACGCTGTTTGGTTCCCAGTTGATCTACGGGCACCCGCCACCCAGCAAACAGGAGACGAACGGAGCGATGTCGTTCACGTCCACCGTCAGGTCTCCGTTCAGATCGCCTGAGCATTCGTAGTACTGCTGACCGCCGCCCAACAAGATGTTCGTGAACGGGTTGATATCGGCTCCCGTCACAGCCCCATCACCGTCGATATCACCCGCCGCGTTCGGGCAGCCGCAGTTTACCGGTGTGATATCGGCGGAGAGGATGCGGATGATGTCATCACGGCAGAATGTCCCGACGAAGGGATGAGAATTCTCCTTCAAGGGCGCTCCCTGTTCGTCGATGAACCGGTCCAATTGCTGCACTTCGACCAGGACGCGAGAGGCGCTGCCCGACGGCTCGGTCGCGCGCAACATCGGATTCAACGGATCGGTGACATCGACGACCTGGAGGCCCAACTCCTGATTGGCGATCAGTGCATAGTCATCCGTGCCCGGGGGCGCCAGTTCGCTGGTCACGTCCACATCGGTCGCGTGGCCTGCGAGGTCGGTGACCGCTCCCACCTCGACGATCGCATCCGGCCGGGTGATGTCAAAGACGTGCAGGCCCGACGCCCCGGCCGCCACATACAGATAATCATGCTCGCGGGAAGGGGTCGTTTCGTCCGCCGGAAGATAACGTGTATAGGTGTCCAGCCCCGTCGCTCCGGGCAACGGCACTCCGCCGGCCAGCCGGGGCATGACGAAATCCGGCAGTAGATCAACAATCCACAGGCCGTAGCCCGGGTCGGCGATGTAGGCCCGCGCGGCAAAATCGTTGCCCATCTGAAAGTGTGCGTAGAGCGCCACGTCCCCGGCGTGGATCCCACCGACGGTTCCGACGATATGGGGCGCGACGGGATCGGCCACGTCGACCACGTCCAGCCCCGCCGGGCCGGCGGCGACGAACAGGTGAATTCCCCAGGGCACGGCACGAACCGCCGAGGGAATCGGCACGGCCGATACCAGGTGCGCCTCCGCTGGAAGCTTGTTGTCGTAAAGATGAATCCCTTCGCCCTGCACGACGACATACAAGGTGTCCGCCGCGCGGCTGACATCGATCGCATGGATGCCCTCGATCACCGAGGCTGGTCCAACGGGCACCCCCTCGCGCAGGTCGTAGATGGCCAGTCCCTCCGCGCCCTGTGCGACATACAGATAATCGGCCGTGCCCTCGATCACGTTGGGCAACGACGCGATCGCCAGGGCGGGGCCGCCGGGTAACGTGGCCAGCAGCGACGGACTTGCCGGATCGGGATGGCGATCGAATATCTGAACCCCGCCGGCCTCCGCTACAAACGCGAATCGTCGTGCGATTGCGTAGTTTCCGGAGCCCAGCCCCAGCGCGGGCGGGGCACGGTGGCACTCGGCGCAGGTCCGAACCTCGCCGCGGCCTCGGACCGTGTGGGGATTGACCGGGTCGAGGGCCAGGCCCGACAAGTCGTTCACCGTGTAGGGCATGGCAAAATCCAGAATCTTGCTTCCATCCTGCGCCGTGACGTCCGCGATGGGCTGGCAGCCGACGATGTACGGGGCGATCCTCCCGCCGGCATTCGGGCCCATCATGAAGTGCTGAAGCGATTCGAAGACTTTGTTGTTCGTCCGCGCTCGTCCGCGCTCCATTTTGCCCGTCATCAGGTTGAGTCCGCGGAATCGCTCGTCCCGCTCGAAGTGACAGCCGAAACAGTTGGGCGTCCACGAGGTGTGGCAGGCATAGCATTCCAGACCCCCATCTTCACGAAGGTGGTTCTCGTTCATCGCGCACGATGCCCGTGGATTGAAGATCGGCGACGCGGGATCGACGATATCCATC
>JBHHUV010000095.1:0-8852 GCA_046754005.1 Phycisphaerae bacterium
CCGCTGCGCTCCACCCGTGGCCATGCGCCTGCGCTCCTTCGGAGCGGAATGCTCGTCCTCCGGAGCGGGATGGTCGTGCTCCGGATGCCGGGACGGCTGTCGGTCCACCGCCTGATGTGTCATGGACCCGTTGATCGTGGGTGTATGGCACAATCGGCGGGTGTCGTTCGGAGCTATTTCAGTCACCAGTTGCCAATTACCAGTACCCTATTATCAGGAAGCCCGTTGAAACGGGCTGAAGGGATAGGGGTGCGATTCACCGACCCCAAGGGGCCAGCCTGAAGCCTGCTTTCAGCGAGGAAACCCCGTGAACTGGGCTGTTGGGTGCTTCGTTCGCCGTGATTGATTTTTGAAAGTCCGGCTGAAGCCGGCTGAGGGTCATTGTGAGAGGTGTACACCACCAACTGAAGTTGGTGGCAAACGAAAACTACCCTATTGAAGCCGGCATGATATCCGCCGATTCCGTCATGGACCCATTCATTCATTGAAAAACTACCTGGCCCACGCGCGTGCCTTGTATGGAGAAGCAGGCTGGATCAGACTGAAGGGGTGCTCCCGCCAAAGATGAGGATGATGACCTGCAGGAAGGTCGTGAGGATGGCGTTGATGCTGTCCACGAAAAGCAGGATGAGTTGTTCTGAGAGGAAGGCCATGTATCGCACCCCCTAATGATCCGTCAACTATTGTGGATCGGTAGATCGAATATCAATCATCGAGGTACTCCGCCATTATCCGGCATGAGCCCTGAAACATCGCGCGAACAAATCACAGCTCATCCGCTTCGTAGAGGGATTCTCCCGTGATGTGGACATCGGGCACCGTCACCACTTTTTCCGCCAGTCGCTGGTAGGCTCCGACGAGATCGCTGCAAATCAGATCGACCCGTCTGCGAAGTTCGCGGCGGTCCTTGATGAGCCGGGAGGAGAGGCGGCGCAGGCGCTTGGCCCGGGCGGTCTTCCTGTGAATGCTTCGGCGCTGGCGGACTGCCCGACGTATCGAATCCACCAGAATATCGGGATCAATCGGAGTGGTCATGACATCCGCGGCACCCTGCCGAACGGCGGCGAGGACGCGCTGGGTGTCGGGATGTTCATCGAGCAGAATGATCGGCGGCGGCGATGAACAATCGACCCGCAGTAGATTCTGCCCATCGCCGTCGGACAAAAACCGATCCGCCAGAATCACGTCGAACGATCGAGATTCAATCAAATCGCGCGCGTCGTTGATTGTGTCCACAAGTGTGATGTCGGCATGAAGATTCATGACAATGTGGCGGACGATCTCCGCGGCGGCGGGGGTATCGTCCTGTACAATGAGAATCCGCATGTCGTTTGTTTTCTTGTCTGCTTCCTTCACGACTGTTGACCTCCAACCCGGATGAACCGAACGGATGAATTTACGCACGCGCGACGGGCAGGCTCAATTCGACGCATGTCCCGCGACCCGGTTCGCTTTCGATCCGAATCCCGCCGCCGCCCTGACGCATCCATCGATGGACTCTCGCCAAGCCGAGGCCTCGGGCGCGCCCCGCCGGTCGAACCGAAAAGAATGGATCCATGGCTCGAAGTCGCACCTCATCCGTCATGCCGCGACCATTGTCGGATACGGCGATGACGACACTTTCTTCGGTTGGATGCGCGCTCGCCTTGACGGTCAAACGGCGTGTGTCGGCGTCGGTTGCCTCGATTGCATTATTGAACAACTCGCGTAACGAGGATTCCAGGTGTTCGGAATCGAACCAGACACACGGGGTATCGGACACGATTTCGACCGACCACACGCGGTCTTCCAATAATCCGGACGATGCCAGTTCTGCGCGCAGCCGATCGAGGCAGACGTGAAGATCGAGGGTCTCCGGTTCGGGCGGTGGGGATTGGGCGAAGTCCATCAGATCGGTCACGATATCGCTGCATACTCGAGCCTGTTGGGTGATGGTATCCAATGTTTCTCGGACATAGTCGTCGTCAATTTTTTGCCGAAGGGCCTGGGCACGACCGGAAATGACTGCCAGCGGATTGTTGAGTTCGTGGGCGGCACCGGCGGCCATCGCCACAATTGTCTCCAACGTCCGAGACTGAAGCAATTCTCCTTGCATGGCCATGAGCCGACGATTGACCTCGGCGAGTTCGTCTCCGAGGGAGACGGCGGCCGTGCGTACACGAGCCTGTGAAACGGCCAACCCGACTGCGGCACCGAGGGCCTCGATCTCACCGGATTCCTGGCGGAGTTTCGCAACCGAGGTCGTGGGCAGGCAGAAGAAGGCCCCGGCGATCCAACGATTTTCTCGTACGATCGGCAACAGCCAGGTCGTGCCGTCACCGAGCCTTCCTCGAAAGCGATCGATGACGGGTAGAAATGCCGGACCCGGCGGGGCGATCCACATGCCGGCCCGGGCCATCTCCACGGCGGCGGCTGCGTCGTCGCTTTCGTCGGGTGCATCCGGGGGACGCTCCTCGATGGTGCCTTCCGTCGCACCGTCACAAAAGCCCGTCTCTATCCAACGTCCATCCTCGCTTGTGGCAAACACAACGACGGCCGGGAGTGATAGGGCCCGGCGTAGCGCTGCGGCCCCCGCGGCACAGGCCTCGCGGACAGAGGCCCTTGGCGAGACAGACAGGTTCAGAGAACGCATCGCGAGAAAATAGTCTTCCTCGCGCCGCAGCCGGCGATTCTGATCGGACAACTCGGCGTTGGCGGTGGTCAATTCTTCCGTAGTCTGCATCAGGGCGTGGAGGTAGACCTCGCGGGTGTTGATCTCCTCGGCACCGATCCATTCGGCTCGTTGTTCAATCTCCTCGCCGACCGACTCTGCGATTCTCACACGGTCCTCATCCGACAGGCCGATTCGGGCTGCCAGATCGCGCGAGGTCGTGAACAGCCGATGGTTGCCCGAATAGCCGAACCGCTGTTCACGGGCGAGGGTGTCCGCCAGGTGGACGACCTGTACGTGGCCACCGCTGGCGACGGAGGGCGGCAGGGCCTCGGGAAGTTGATGATGAAGCCAGACGCATTCGGTGAGTTTGCTCGGCAGGCCCCAGCGCTCGGCGAGGCGATGGCCGACGACGGTGTGATCGATTCCGAGAATGGCCCGCTCGACGTCGGCGATGTTCGCCCGGGAGTCGTTACTGCGCCGGACGATGCGAGTAAAGGTTTTGGGCATCGCGGTCTGGAGGGCGACTTTGCCGAGATCGTGCAGGAGGCCGCACACGAAGGCTTCCTCCGCGGCGTCGGCGCCTTGCATGACTAGGGCAATCCGCCGGGCGATGCAGGCGACGGCGAGGCAGTGTTTCCAGAATTCGGTGCGATCGAAGCCGTCATTCTGGTCGGGGATTTCTTCATCGCCGAAAACCTCCATGACCTTCATGGCGAGTGTGATCTGTCGAATCGTCTCGAAGCCCAGCATCCGGACGGCATTTTCGATGTTGACCACTTCCGATCGTACGCCATGCTCGGCCCGATTCAGAATGGAGAGCACGCGGGCCGTCAGTGCCGGGTCGGTGCGAATGAGATCGATAATCTGTTGGGCATTGGATTTTGAATCCCGGGTGAGGGAGAGGATGCGCGTGGCGATGGGGGCGAGCGGAGGGATGGCGTCGATCTGAGCCAGAACCAACTCGACCTTCTGCGCATCGATGTTTTGAGGCGCCATCGACGTCATAGCAATCTCATTATTAATCCCCCAGACATCGCGGTGTGTTTGCTTTGCGATGTCCGCGTTTACACCGTGAGCAGTTCCACCATTCGAGCAATCAACGCTTCGATGTCGAACGGCTTCTTGATAAATTCATCCGCCCCGGCGGAGCGAAGTCCCTCGATTTCCGACCGATCGACCGCGCCGGAGACGATGATGATCTTCGTACCGGCCAGAGCCTTGTCCCCCCGGATTCGTTCGCAGACGATATTACCGTTGATATCCGGCAGCATGTAATCCAGCAACAGGATATCGGGCCGAAACTCTTTCGTCATGGCCCCGGCGTCGAAACCGTTGGCGGCTGTCTTGACTTCGAATCGACCATCCTGGGTGAGGATGTCCTCGAGCATCTCGACGATGGCCGTGTCGTCGTCGACGATGAGTACCTTCTTCTTGCCGGAACCGAGATTCTCCACGGAGATGTTGTGATACTTCATGAATTCCACAAGGGTTTCGCGCGGGATGCGGCGGAACTTTGAGCCGGGAATGCGGAATCCCTTCAGCTTGCCGCTGTCGAAGCACCGGATGACCGTCTGTTGACTGATACCGCAGATCTCCGCAACCTCTCCGGTTGTGAAGACTGACTTGGTGCGCCAGTTCTCGGATTTCGCGGCATCGAGTGCGTCGGCCACGGCGGTTTCATCCTTCTTGTGATTTCGATGATTGTTTTGCCCGCGCATATTACCTATTCCCCCCAGTTTAACAACCCATGAATTATCGTTTATGGGCGGATAAGACTTGATGCCGGGGATGAAGGGGACTTGAGAGCTTGGGCGGGGGGGTTGTTTCGGACCTGGTCCATTTCACTTCGGTGGGGGTGTATCATCACCGGCAAGCAGAGCTTGCCGGTGGCACCCGATTCGGATCAGGGGGTTGGAGTGGGGCGGCTCAGGTAGATCATGATCACGGCGATGTCGGCGGGGCTGATGCCGCTGATTCGTTGGGCCTGGCCGAGGCTGCGGGGGGCGATGGCGGCGAGTTTTTCCCGGGCCTCGTGACGAAGCTGGGGCAGTGCGTGGTAGTCGAATCCCTCCGGGATATGGCGGGTTTCCATGCGGCGGAAACGCTCGATCTCGCGTTCCTGACGGTCGATGTAGCCGCCGTACTTGGCCTCGATGCGGACGGCGGCGATCGCCTCGTTCAGCAGGACTTCGCTTGCGCCTGCTGCTTGCGGGTATTCATCCTTCCATCGGTGCCAGTCGATGGCGGCGGCCTCTTCGGTATTGGCCCGCTTGAGCCAGTCGAAATAGCTGCGTCCGTTGTGGCGAGCGCGGCGGGTCCAGTCTTTGAAGGCGCTCACCGCGGCGCGCTTGGTGTTGAAGCGGTTCCATCGGGCATCATCCACCAGGCCGACCGACCGGCCGACGGGTGTGAGTCGAACGTCTGCATTGTCGCTGCGCAGCAGGAGGCGATACTCGGCGCGGGAGGTGAACATGCGATACGGCTCGATGGTGCCCTTGGTAACGAGGTCGTCGATCATGACGGCGATGTAGCTCTGGTCCCGGCCCATGACCAGCGGCTCGCGATCCAGCACGCGGGCGGCGGCATTCACACCGGCGACGAGGCCCTGGCCCGCCGCCTCCTCGTAGCCGCTGGTGCCGTTGATCTGACCGGCGAGGTAGAGACCGGCGACGGGCTTGGTTTCCAGCGTCGGCCGCGTCTGGTGCGGCGGGACGTAGTCGTATTCGACGGCGTAGCCGGGCTGGACGATTCGCGCGTTCTCCAACCCCTCAATTCCGCGAACCATCGGTTCCTGCACATCGACCGGCAGCGAGGTGCTGATGCCGTTGCAATAGATGCGATCGCTTTCGTATCCCTCGGGTTCGAGAAAGATCTGATGCCGCGGCTTGTCGGCGAAGCGAACAACTTTGTCCTCGATGCTCGGGCAATAGCGCGGTCCGCGCGTGGTGATCTGGCCGGAATACATCGGGGCGCGATGGAGATTCGACCGGATCAAGTCGTGGACTGTCTCGTTGGTGTAGGTGATCCAGCAGTCGATCTGGTCTTGATCAATCGCATCGTTCATAAACGAAAACGGCGCGGGCGACTCGTCACCGGGCTGGACCTCGAGACGGTCTGTGTTGATGCTGTCTCGGGCGATGCGGGGCGGGGTGCCGGTCTTCAAACGGCCGAGCGAGAGGCCCATTCGCTTGAGGGTGGCGCTGAGGCCGATAGCGCTGTCCTCGCCGACTCGGCCGCCTTCGGCCTGGTGCTCGCCGGTGTGCATCAGGCCTCGGAGGAAGGTGCCGGTGGTGACGATGACGCAGCGGCAGCGAAAGAGGCGACCGTCGGCGAGGCGGACGCCGGTGATGGCTAGATGGTCTTCGGCGGGGGTCGTTTCGATGTCCTCGACGCGGCCCTCGATGATCGTGAGATTGGGCGTGTGTTCGAGAGAATCACGGACTGCGGCGGCATAGAGACGGCGGTCGCACTGTGCGCGGGGGGCGTGGACGGCGGGACCCTTTCGGCGGTTGAGCATTCGGAACTGGATGCCGCCGGCGTCGGCGGCGAGACCCATCAGGCCGCCCAGGGCGTCGATCTCGCGGACCATCTGGCCTTTGCCGATGCCGCCGATTGCCGGGTTGCAGCTCATCCGGCCGAGGGCTTCGTGGTCCATGGTGATCAGCAGGGTGGGCACGCCCAGACGACCGGCGGCCCAGGCGGCTTCGGCGCCGGCGTGACCGCCGCCGATGATGATGATTTCAGGGTGCCGGGCCATGTGCCGTATGATAATCGGCATTTGCGAGAGAAAAAAGAACCTGCCGTAAACGGCCGGCCCTATCGCCCGCCTTCGGCGGGGAAGCCCCGTTCGCCGTGATTGAGTTATGGACGTCCGGCTGAAGCCGGCTGTCGGTCGTTGCGAGGGGTACACACCACCGACTGAAGTCGGTGGCAAACACGAATCGCACTGCTTGAAGCAGTGGCACGCCTGTTACCCGGCGCATGATCAGCAGACGGACCTGGTGACCCATCCTACTGCACTTCGCAACAAAATATACAAAGCAGAAAAATGGTGGACAGTGCCCACCCTGCGGGGCTTACGGTGCGGTTGCGTTGTTCAAGCCGAACTGGTTGCCGTAGATCAGATAGGCCTCTCCTGAAGACTGACGTCTATCTTGTGGCGCCAGGATGTTGATGAAGTCGGCCTGGGGGGCGCCGAGGATGATATCCACGAAGCCGTCGCCGTCGATGTCGCCCACACTGGAGACGACTTCGACGGGGGCTTCGTCCTGTGTCAGATCATCCGGTCCAGTGTTCTTTTCGTAGGCCGACACGAAGACGACGCCCTTGAGCACGCGATTGCCACTCGTGTCTCTGCGATTCAGGTCGTCGGGCAGGACGAACTGGCGATTCTCGAGGAGAATGTTGTCGCCAAACACAAGGTAGGTCGCGCCCATCCGCGTGAAGAATTCGAGCTTGATGGAGGCGCCGGACTTGCTGACGACAGACGCCAGGCCCCCGCTGGGCAGATCGGACGGGCGACGGGCCAGGACGGTGATGGTCGGGTTGTCCGGCAAGGGGTTCGGGAATTCGGTGCGGGACGTGATTGAAGCAATATTGAGCGTCTCCGCGTCTGTCACACCCAGTTGAGAAAACAGGGCGCTCTGCGCATCGAGCGCCGCGAACGAGGTGATCGCCAAGGGAACCGCGCCCTGCGTAACGACGCCGTTGGTATCAAACTCAAAGGTTCGACCATTGATCGTCACGGAGTCGCCTTCGCTGATAGGCCCGGTGAACTCGATGCTGACGCCGGGCCATTCCTGACCGGGCGCGGTGATCAGGAGATCTTCGAAACCGTCGAGATTGAAATCGCCGGCGCTGGAGACGCCGTGCTGGCCTTTCTCCGTGGCAAATTGTGTGGGATTGCCTGGGGCGCCTCCACCCAGCCGGGCACCCGATGAACCCCCGATAAACTTGCAGCCGGGGAAGTCATCGGTTCCGACCTGTTCCGGCCGTATGGACAGAATCCCGTTGCTGGACGAAAGACCGAAGAGGACACCGACGAAACCGACATCGGTACCCAGATCGGGGATTCCAAGGATGCTGCCGGCGGCATCGTAGCCCTCGGCGGCGAAGAACACATCGTCGAATGTGTCGCCATTCATATCCCCGGCGATTCCCTGGACGCGGCCGAATTGATCGTCGTTGTGCGTCCCGCGGATTTCAAACCGTTCCAACTCGCAGGGGCGGATGGATCCACCATTATTCAGTGTAGGCGTGCCATAGATGAGATAGATCTTGCCATTGTTGCTCAGGGCCCCCAACTCGTTCATGCAGTTGAAATCTGGATTGTCTGGATCGTTGTCGTTGCCGGGGGCCCCACAGATGATGTCGGCCACGCCATCCCGGTTCAGATCGCCGGCATTCCTGGCCCAACCGAGGGCATCGAACGCGTCCTCTGCCAAGAGGGTCACCAACTCGGGATGGAAACAGTAGTCACGTGTTCGAGGCTGATTGATGGTGTTGCAACCGGTGGAGGGCCAGGACATTGGCCGGTCTTCATCCGTTTCCGGATCGCCATCTGTGAACTGACATAGATTCGCTGCTGAACGTGTGTAATCAGTGCCATCCATGACCTTAATATAGCCGGCCTCCGCCTCTAGCCCCGTGACAGTCAAGAGGGCGGAGTTGATGACCACCTGTGAATTCTCCACGACGCAATCGGGCAGGACCTCGACGGCCAAAGTGCCATTCCCGGACAACATGAGCGGCAAGGCCGCCTGGGGGAGCGAGACCGAAATCGAATTAATGTCGAATGTGACGGTATCACCGAAAAACTCGTCATATTCCAAGAAGGATGGCGTATCCATCAGGGTTTGTGGGCCCGCGCCATTCCAGAGTAGTACGTCCCGGCTGAAAAGTGGATCGGGTTTACCGTCCGGCACCGGATTTCCGTCTTCTCCAAGAATGTCCAGTCCGACTCTCAGGACTGCGACATTGGTAGCGACTCCGGTGATGGATAGCGTCGCATCAAGAACCTTGCCGAACTGGGTTCCGGTATTGAAGACCGATGTGGCGGATGTGATGCCGGCATTGTCAAAGGTTCCCATCAGATTGTCGGTTAAGTCCATGTCGGCATTTTCCAGTGGACCGATGCTTACGAATGTTCCACCCGCGGGTGCGGAGATGAGCAGTTCCGTATCCGTGAATCCGAAGGCGT
>JBHHUV010000096.1:0-8838 GCA_046754005.1 Phycisphaerae bacterium
CTCCGGATGCCGGGACGGCTGTCGGTCCACCGCCTGATGTGTCATGGACCCCGATTCGTGGGCTGGCCGGGATTCGCATTGACGCACTGCAAAAGGGCCTCTAGCATACAGCGTTCGGCGTTGTCAATGGGCCGGCCCTGGGGGTCGACCCCGAATCTGGCTCAGGAAACGGCTCATGATCGACCAAGAACTCCTGGACATCCTGGTCTGCCCGGCCTGTAAAAAACCGGTGAAACTGACCCAGTCCGAGCCGGATGACGAAGCCCAGGCACGCCTCGTCTGTTCCGGCTGCGGACTTCGATATCCTGTCAAAGACGACATTCCCATCATGCTGATCGATGAGGCCGAGCCTGCCGATCACCGGTCCAGCTCTGAATAAAAAGGGCGCCGAACGGCAATACACACGCATGATCGCCATCATTTCCGACATCCATGCCAACCTCGAGGCCCTCAAAACGGTACTCGCCGACATCCGCCGGCGCGGCGTCGAGACCATCTACTGCCTTGGCGACATTATCGGCTACGGCCCCGAACCGGCCGCCTGCCTCGACCTCGTCGCGGAGCACGCACAGTTGTGCCTCTGCGGAAACCACGACCACGCCGTCTTCTTCGAACCAACCAATTTCAACGTCAGCGCCGAACGTGCCGCCTTCTGGACCCGATCGACCCTCGAGGAGGATCCCGACGTCGAAGCCCGAAATCGCAGGTGGCGGTTTCTCGGCCGATTGAATCCGCGAATCGAGCACAATGGCTTCCTCTTTGTACACGGATCCCCGCGAAAACCCATCAACGAATACCTGTTCCCCGACGACGTCTACACCGCTCCGCATAAGCTGCTCGCCAACTTCGATCGCATGGAACAGCTCACCTGCTTCTGTGGTCACACCCACGTCCCCGGCGTTTTCGTCGATGATCCCTATTTCGAAACGCCGGACGAGATGGGCGAGTCACACCGCTATGCCATCGGTGATGAGAAGGTCATCATCAATGTCGGATCCGTCGGCCAGCCGCGCGATCGCGACCCCCGCGCTGCCTACGTCATCGTTCACGATCGAGAGGTCGAATTCATCCGCATCGAATACGACATTGACGCAACGGCTGGAAAAATTCGCGAGATTGCCCATCTCGATGACTTTCTCGGATCGCGCCTCTATGAAGGAAAATAATCGGCAGTGCATCCCCCATCCCTCATGGAGTACCGGGATGCGCCGACCTGTAAACGACAAGAGAAAACTCCCTGAGCGGTCGATCGATTGATCTTCGCTCAATGAATAGAGCTTTGAATGGACTCACAAACGAAACGCACGCTGGCCGCAACAGCCCTCTGTATGCTGGTTCTCTTCGGATGGATACAAATCCAGCAGATTCTCAATCCCCCGCAACCCGTCAAGCCCCCCGCCACTCAAAACGCGGACCAATCACCCCCGAAAGCGGCGGCGAAGCAAACCGAATCCCGTGCTGCGGAAACCGTCCTCTCGGCGAGTGATCAACCGGCATCGATCGAACCCCGGCACAACGTCGTCGCGCCTTTATCATCGCCGGAATACCACGCCGTCTCCGCGGAAGCGACCCGGCGCATCACCCTCGGCGATGATCACCAGGGAAACGGCAACTATCATTTCGCCGCGGTGATGACAACAAAGGGCGCCGGTGTCGAATCGCTCAATCTCGCGGACCATCGCAACCACGTCGCCAAGGACAAGAAAAACCCGGATCACGATCCCTACCACCTGCTCAAGGTCGTCAAGGATTCCCAATCCGAAAAGGCTTATCGCTCCTTTGTCACTGAAAAACTGTATCTGGCCGAGGAAAAAATCGAAATACCGCTCGATCAGGTCGATTGGTCCGTCGACGCCGAAACTCGCGACGCCGACGCGGGATCGGTGACATTCTCAACGCTGATTCGCAAGGGAATGAGCGATATATTGAAACTGAGCAAGACCTATCGCTTGGCCCGTCACGCTCACCATCTCAAAATCTCATACGCCATCGAGAACCGTTCCGACAAACCCTACACAATCAGGCTCACAGACTGCGGTCCGATCGGCTTCAACAAGGCGGGTAGCGGCTACGGCAGCCCCCACGCCATGGTGGCTCTCATCGACTCCGAAGGTCGCATCACGGACGGCGACAACACGACCCGGGCAAAGGCCTTCAAGCAAGAGAACGCGACCGAGGCCTTTCTTCACGGCGAGGATGATCATTTCTTCTGGACCGCGGTCGGCAACAAGTACTTCACATGCATCGTCGTACCGCAACCCCTCGCCGGGAGCCGATCCCCCTATCCCGATTACCTCGAACAGGTCTTCGCCCGAACGCGCCTGCCCGATCCCAAGGCCGAGGGCGACCTGACGCTTCAGCATGTATATGAACCCAAAGCGGCGATCGGTCCGGGCAAGACCCTGACACTCGATGTCGAGGCATTCTGCGGACCCAAGAGCCAGCATCTGTTCGAAGAGGAGATCCCCGTCGCAATCGAGCGACGCTACGATCTTTCCGGCAATCCGGATCGCTCCAGTTGCACCTTCGACGTCATCAGCAGTCTGATGCTCTGGCTGCTGACTTTTGTTTACGGAGCGGTCGGCAACTACGGCGTGGCCATCATCGTCCTAGTCATCATCGTCCGCGTCTGCCTGCACCCCGTAAGCAAACGCGGACAGATCCACATGATGAAGATGCAGAAGAACATGGGCAAAATCAAGCCCCGCATCGAGGCGATCCAGCAGCAATACAAAAACGACAAGCAGAAGATCAACGAAGAAACGATGAAGCTCTATCGGGAGGAGGGCGTCAACCCGGCCGGATCCGTCATGGGGTGCCTGCCGATGTTCCTGCAGACGCCCATCTGGATCGCACTCTATACGACGCTGAATACAAATGTAGATATGCGACACATGCCCTTTTTCGGCTATATCCGCGATCTCTCCGCGCCCGACGCCCTCATCACGTTCACCGATCCCGTTTCCATTCCGCTCCTCAGCCTGGTCATGGGACCGTTCGTCTCCTTCAACCTGTTGCCCGTGCTCATGGCCGCGATCATGTACGGCCAGCAGAAACTGACGCAGAAGCTGACCAAGCCCGACAAGCCCCCGCCGCAGAAACTCGACAAGGATGGCAATCCCCTTCCCGACACCATGGCCCAACAGCAGAAGATGATGGGCTTCATGATGCTCTTCATGGGCTTCATGTTCTACCGATTTCCCAGCGGGTTGTGTCTCTACATCCTCTCCAGCAGCCTACTCGGCATGGCCGAGCAATACTACATCCGTAAACACATCAAGCAACAGGACGCCAGAGGCGAGTTCGACGTCAAGGAGACAGCCCCCAAAAAGGCCGGTTGGTTGATGACAAAATTCGCGGAGGCCCAGAAGATGGCCGAACGCCAGAGACTCGCCCAGTCCAAGGCCCCCACCGCATCGAAACCCAAACACAAGAAGCCACGATTCTAGAATCGAGCTCATGAGATCATGGGCTACATACCATGAGAATGATCAAGGGAGCAAGAAACATCCTGGCAAAGGGTGGCATGCCCAAGCATTGAAGGTGCCCGTGTAGGAAGCCTGAAACGGGCATGGCGCAACAGCACATTGATTGAATGCACGATGATCCTATTGAGTCCCCAATAACCCAACCCGAACCCACACCCGCTCCCCGCGCATTCTCCCACACCACCGGATACATCTTTCAATCGATCGGTTTCCTCCTCGCGATCGGGAGCTGTTGCTGGTGGTCCATCTCCGGATGGGTGCAGGAAGAACTCCCCACCCGCGTCGAAGGCCAAATAGTCGTTCCCGATATTCAAACCGAAGCGGCGCCCGATCAGATCTGGGCGATGATTGCCATCCCGTTTTCATTCGCCAGCGCCCTGGGCCTGCTGGTCATCGGCTTGGGATTGCATCAGGATCGACTGAAGACGGGGCGTGGACCCCTCCTCCTGACGGTGATCACCGCGCTCTTTTTCTGGACTTATCTCGGATTCGCAATCGTACAGTTCCCGGCAACAGGGCGCATCGCCCTCGTCGCAATCATGGCGCTGATCTGGACGGTCTGTGCCCTCTTGGCGGGTGTTTCGGCGGAGGAGTTGAAGCGATCGCCGCCCCTCAGGCGGTCTGAGTCAGCATGGACGTCTCGCGATGAGGATGATCTGCGAAATGCCCTTTCGCCTCGCTCACCAGATAGAACGAGCCCGTCAGACAAATCAGATCCTCCCGTGTGACCGCCTTTTCGGCGATCTCCATCGCCTCGGCGAGCGTGGGTGCAACCTGGGCCATTCGGCCGGTCACCTCGGCAAATTGAGTCGCCAATTCGGCCGGGTCGGCACTCCGAGGAGAATCGATCGCTGTAAAGATGATCTTGTCGGCACCAAGACGGATCTGTCGAAGCATCCCCTCGACGTCCTTGTCTCCGCAACACCCGAAGATCACGACCATCGAATCATACGGGACGTTCTGGCCAATGGCCCGCATGAGCGCCTCGATGCTGGCGGCATTGTGGGCGCCATCCACCAACACCCGCGGATTGGAACAAAGCATCTCCATGCGACCTTGAAGCCGAACCTTGGCCAATCCGTTGATGGACAACTCGTCGTTCAGCTTCATTCCCCGATTCTTGAGCTGGTCCAGAACGCCCAGGGCCACGCCGCAGTTGATCGCCTGATGCTCTCCCACCAACGGAACGAGCAGATGATCGAAATGGCTCGTAGGCGTGGTGACGCAGATTCGAGCCTGCGGTCTGCCGCCCCTCGCGGCCTCGAAGCGATAATTGAACCGGATATCATCGCCGGTGAAGTACAATTCCGTACCCTTGTCTTGAGCGATACTCTTCAAAACCTTTTTAACACACTCCGGCTGCGGAGAAGAGACGATCGGCACGTTCGCCTTAAAGACGCCGGCTTTCTCCTCGGCGATCTTTTCCAGGCTGTCGCCCAGTTGATGCATGTGGTCCAACGAAATGTTGGTCAGTGCACAGGCATCGGGTTTGATGGTGTTGGTCGCATCAAGCCGACCCCCGAGACCGGTCTCGACCACCGCAACGTCAACCTTTTTATCAGCGAAGTAGAGGAAGGCCACGGCCGTGAGGATCTCGAAGTACGTCGGCTTATCCCCTTGGTGCTTCTTCACCTCCCGGGCAATCCGGGCAATCAGGCGGGTCATCTCCGCCTTCGAAACCTTCACATCGTTGATAACGATCCGTTCCCGCACATCCAGGATGTGCGGTGACGTATAAACACCCACCTTCAGACCGTTGTTCGACAGCATGTTGGCTAGCATCGCCGCGGTCGAGCCTTTGCCCTTGCTGCCGGCGATGTGGACGCTTCGGAAGGCAAACTGCGGATCGCCCAGATCCTTCAAGAGCCGGCGAACCCGAGTCAGCGACATCTGACCGCGTTGTTTCCGCCGTGGCGGGATGCGCTCATAATTGATATGGGCATTCAGAAACGCCAGGGCGGCGGGGTACGTGTGAATCACCGTATCCACCGGTTTCTTGCGCACGACGGCAGACTTGGGAGCCGTTCGCCGGGAATTGGCGACGCGTGAGGCAGGCACACGCTTCGAGGATCGGCTGGGAGACGATCCCTTGGGCGATCGCGTGGCCGAGGAAGCCCGACGATTATTGGCTGCCGCTGCACTGCGCTTTCGATCGGTGTTCTTGGTGGCACGTCGTGTGGGTGTTACGGGTCTGGACATAGGGGTCACATGATATCCATCCGTCGGAAAAACGTCAAGTTTTTCCGCGCGGAATAGACAGGGTTTGGAAGAAACACCAGTGCTAACAATTTCTTTAACAATAGTTTATGGCGTTACGTCGTTTTTTGTGGGCATCCGAACAAATACTAAACAAATCACAGGAGTGTGTCTGTTTCTCCATTCAATGCCAAGACATTGCAAACAACTTATACACATATGAGACACAATGGACCCTCGATAGTTGGTTCTGGGGATTTCGCACAGGGTAGGGAAATAGAATCGTTCGTCATCCCATCCCCAATCCAGGCAGTGGGTCGGTTTCGCATCGTTCGAGGCTATCCCCCCCGACTCTGATCTACCATTCAGACGCTCAGCCCACTCCCTTGGTTCGCTGGAAAGCCGGATTCCAAGAGATTTTCTGCATCCATCACCCTCACATAGCCAAGTAGGATGGGTCATCAGACCCATCTGTTGATCCCGCTCGAAGGGGGAGTAACACCCGTTCGCACGCCAGGTCCATGACACATCAGGCATTCCGCTCCGAAGGAGCGTAGGCGCATGGCCACGGGTGGAGCGCAGCGGAACCCGTGGGTCGGGTGCGTATAGCCTTTTCAACTCGCGCTGAAAGGGTGAGGGCAGCGTGCCTGCACCTAAGGCGACGAGATGTGCGGGACATGAGTCTCGCTGCGTTCCACCCGTGGCAACGCTTAATGTCCCTCCGGGACGGATTACGCCGAACCACCCACGCGAAGATCCCGCCTGAACAGTCATGGACCCGACCCTCAGGGCTGGTGAAACGCTATCTGGTCAGAAGGAAACATGAGCCGTAGAATGCCTCGGTTGAGAATGTCTCGGTGACGGGCATCAATGGATACTGGATTTCCATTCTGGAAAACCGGAAACCCACGGGGTGCGGGAGAGTGGCTCGATGAAATCCGGCGCAAACACACGGATCGTGCGATGCTGCAATTGCGGCGGCATGATGCGAGTCGCCGCCAGGGCGCTCTCCGTCTTCTGTCCCCATTGTCACAAACGGATCACGCTCGAGAACCTGCGGATCATCGGTTCCCATCCCGGCAAAACCCTCGCCACCTGCGGCGACATCCTCGTCGAGCCATCCACCACGCTCAATCTCGAGATCACGGCAAACAACGTCATCGTACGTGGCCGGGTCCGCGGGTCGATCAGGGCAAACGCATCCGTTGAAGTCACCCCCACCGGTCGAGTCGTGGGTGATGTCAAGGCCCCGAAAATCATTGTCCGGGAAGGCGGAGTCATTCAAGGTCGATGCGAGATGACCGCCCCGCTGGAACAGTTGACGGGCAGCGCACCGGCGGGAGATGATGACCAACCGATCCCGAATCGTATGGACGCCGACCCCCATACCCCACCATCCACACCCCCATCCCCGACGGATCAAGAAGACGTGCGTAAAAACCCCACCACTTCAGCCCCCCGACAGATCCGCCCGATCCAACTCGGCTGAATCGAAGCACAACCAGGATCCATAGCACTCACTCCCAACCGAGTGGCATGCCCAGGCGAATCGCAGGCACGGCTGCGTACCACTGCTTCAAGCAGTGCCAACTATCCCATGCATCACCGACGTTCGATCCAAAGTCGCCGCTTCAGCAGCATTTTCCCCCGAAGACGCGCTGCTCACGGTTCTCCAGGCAACACCCGTCGATGAAACAGTTCGCCGGATTACCTGATGCCCAATCAGCCGACAGCGCGGGCCTTCTCAGCCTTCTCCAAGGCCACAGGATTATCAAATCCCTTTCGCGAGCAGATTTCGTCGACAATTTCCTCGAACTTCGCCAGATGATATTCGTCGAGGCAAATCCGACCATCCCGATTGTCGTCTGCATAGATCAGATCCAGCCGACCCTTCTTGCGAAACCGACGATCATCCAGGGAGCGCATGGCATCCCAGGAAACAGGCTTCCTACCTCGAAAACGAAGCCCGTCGTCATCCAGAACCACCCGAGTCCGGATGATCGAAATTAATATCACCAGCACAACGATCGAGACAACACACAAAAAGCCTCCCAGCCATTTCTGAAACCGACAATCCTGAATACTTTTCGGAGACTTCTGTCCGACAACCTTCCGGATCTTTCCACCCTCAAGGTGCAGTGTAACGCGATAGAACGGGCCGAAGTAATACGCGAATTGCTCATCTTCGTAGGAGGGAGGCCCCCCGTAGAGCGACTCAATCGCCGCACGCTGCTGCTGTCGGCCGATCTTCCGGACGGCCTTCTGAGCATCAACAAGAGATTCCGCCGTAACGCTCGAATAGATATCCTGCACCGACACCTTGGACCGCGCCTCGGGGGGAAGCTGCTCCAGGAGTTCGCGAAAATTGGCGGACGGGTAGCCCACCAGCCCATCATAAGTGAACCACCCGCTGAAGATAGCGCACAACAACAGGAAGAGAGATGTCCTGACGATTCGTTCGGTCTTCGGCCCGCTTTCTATCCGCATCGTCAGTTGTTACCTTGCCGTATCTAGAGGAAAGTTCCAGGGTGTCAGGCCCGCCACCAGCCGCCGAACCTAACCCGTCTTCTGAAAATCAGTAATCTTCTTCTGTAGATTTTTCAGATCCTGGGCCTTCAGCACAAACACCCGTTCCGCCCGGGAAGAAACGCTCGCATAACGATCCCCACCCGACGGACCGTTCGCCGAGACCATCAACACGTCGGATGACCCGTCGGCAAACGCCACACCCAGCGCGAACGCCGGTGAATCAAGACCATAGCGCGCCAAATCGGCGCCCGAATAACGCTCGTATTTCAAGGCCCGAATCCCTTTCAAGTGACCGAGAAGCTCCGTAATCTTCGCGCCATCCGTCTTGAATGTGGATTCACCCATCAGATTCCACTTCTCCCCGGACTTCACGAAAGAATATTCGTCGCCCCCGGAAAACGAGATCCGCACGACCTGCTCGGGATCCAGTGTAATCACCTGAGTATCCATCAACTCCGCTTCCAGGTTCGTCAACACCATCGCATCGATCTCGCCGATCGTGACGCCCCCATCTCGCATCGCATAAACCTTGCCCGCATGGCGATTCACCAGCAACGTCTCGGTCGTGGGCGGTTCCAGTGCCGCCGGAGCCCCGTCCGCGGGCTGTGTCGTGGCGGGCTTCGGG
>JBHHUV010000097.1:0-8827 GCA_046754005.1 Phycisphaerae bacterium
CCTCCCCTCGCACCAAATCCTACGAACGTCTATCGCCAACAATCAATACGGTACGACGTGTATATCCAACCGACCAGATAAGCCGCCCCCGGCTTGCCGCGAGACAATCCGAAATCGAGGAGAATGCGACTTGTATAGGCGATGAAAGACGTGGTGGACTGATCAAGGTTTTTTGCGATCGCTGAACAGCATGAAGCAGGCCGGTAGAATCAGCAGCGTCAAGATGTTGTCGGCGATTACGCCGCCGATGACAACCGTCGCTAGCGGTCGATGACATGCATCAGCGTGATTGATGGGTACCTGGCGAGCGGAGACCCACCACGTTGCCCACGAGTACACGCGGAATGTTGAGCAGGATGAGCAACGAGTTCATGAACAAGAATAAACATAGGTGTCTGGAAGAGTTTCTCGACACTTTCGCTGACATCACCCTTCCCCCACCGCACGACCGTTCAGAAATCCTGTCGACACCTTTTCCGTGCCTCCTCGCAACAGCCGCAGTCCGTTAAACGTCACGAGCAGTGACGCACCCATGTCGGCGACGATAGCCATCCACAGATTGGCCAGTCCTGGAATCGCGAGGGCAACAAACAAAACCTTGATTGCCAGCGATACTACCACGTTCTGGAGGATGATGCCCTGGGTTCGTCTGCTGTGTCGTAGAAGCCAGGCCAGCTTTCCAAGATCGTTGGTCATCAGCGCGATGTCGGCTGTCTCAATCGCTGCATCCGTTCCCCCGATTCCGATAGCCACTCCCACATCCGCCGCCGCCAGCGCCGGGGCGTCGTTGATTCCGTCGCCGACCATCAACACCTGCTCGTGCTCCGCCTGAAGGGCCTTCACCTCGCGCACCTTGTCAGCGGGCAGTAACTCGGCTCGGTATTCGATACCACCACATTCCCTCGCGATGGACCGGGCGGTTCCAGCATTGTCACCCGTCAGCATAACGACCCGTCGCACACCTACGCGCCGAAGTTCCGAGACCGCATGGGGCGTCTCCCGACGAAGTCCGTCTGCCAGAAGAATCACACCGAGTGGTTCATGCGGAGAACTCAACGCGACCACAATGTGCTCGCAGTTCTCGTGTTCCTCCATGAGTCGATGTATCGCCTCGGTGCAGACTTGGCGGTCTTCCAGCAGGCGGTGGTTCCCGATCAAGTACGTCCCGCCGTGCACGGTTGCAATCGCACCTTTACCGCGTACGGCCTGGTAGTTCTCACATGCTAGTGGTGTGATCCCCTGTTCGCGCGCATGTTCGACGATCGCCTCCGCGATTGGATGTTCGCTGCGTTGTTCAATGGCCGCCGCTAACATCAGCAGCGACTCAGGCGTCGCACCATTTAAGGGTAGTACATCTTTCACGGTGGGCCGTCCGCGCGTCAGTGTCCCCGTCTTGTCAATCGCAACTACTGTAGTTTTGCCGACCGACTCCAGATACACGCCGCCCTTGATTAATACTCCGTTCCGTGCCGCTGCTGTCAGCCCGCTTACGATGGAAACCGGAGTGGAAATGACCAGGGCGCAGGGACACGCAATCACCAGAAGAATGAGCGAACGGTACATCCAAGTCGTCCAATTCGCACTCATCACAAGTGGCGGCACAAGGAAGAACAGCAGGGCACCCACAACCACGGCGGGTGTGTAAAAGCGCGCGAACCGATCTACGAAACGCTCCGATGACGACCGCTGGACCTGTGCCTGCTCGACCAGCCGTATTACCCCGGCCAACACGGTCTCGCTCGCTCGCTTGGTCACTACCATCATCACGGCGCCGTCTTGGTTGATCGTACCGGCGAGAACTTCATCCCCAACCTCTTTCATCATCGGCGCGGATTCGCCTGTCACCGCAGCTTGGTCGACCGATGTGCTCCCCTCGATGATGTCACCGTCCAGCGGAAACTTCTCACCAGGTTTCACAATGACTCGGTCGTCCACATCAACGCAGTCCGTATCCACCACTGACTCCGATCCATCCGATCCCTGTATCCGGGCCATTGATGGATTCAAGGCCATGAGCGATCGAATGGCCCGGCGAGCCCGTGCCACACTCCAGGACTCCAACACATGGGACACCGTGAATAGAAACGCCACGGTTGAGGCTTCTAACCATTCCCCCAGACAGACCGCGCCCAGAACGGCTATCGTCATCAATACGTTCATGTCCAGTCGACGGGCCTTGATCGATGCCCATGCCTTTGGAGAAACATGCAGCCATGCTGCACCGATCGCAAGTGTATAGGCCAGCGCGGATGGCCACGTCGTATGGTACAACACCCTCGCCGGAACCGTGCTTATTCCCAGGCCCAGGAGCGTTCCGGCTGCCGACACGACCGCCATCCGCACAGGACCATAGGAGCGCACCGAGGGTGTGGCCACTAGTACGACATCCTCCCCCAACCGCTCCGCTTTCATGCCCGTCTTTGCGACGAAGGAGACAATCTGCTCGATGTCGATCACCGACGGTTCGTAATGAACGGTCATTTGGGCCTGCATCAGATTGAAGGTCAGGGCGAGGATGCCCTCCCGATCGTCGAGGGCCTCCTTCAGTTCCGCTATTTCATCCGGACAGTTCATCCCGACCACATGAAACCGTGCCTCCAGCCCAGTGAAATCTTCGCTCATGAAGTCTTTCCCGCTATATGGACGTGGTACGGTCCCCCGTACGGATCCTCACGATCTCCCGCACATCATAGAGGCATATTTTACCATCGCCCGAATTGCCAGTATGGGCCGCGGCTTGAATCAGCTCGACAACGGAATCGGCCATGTTATCATTCACAACGCACTCCAACTTGACCATTTCCACAGTGCCATATTGAATCCGTGTCTCCGACAGAGCCTTCGTACGACCAACAGTGTGACCGAATCCTCGTACATGAGATACCGTCACGCCAGGCAATTCCGGGTGCGTATGAAGGGCATGGAGCACCTCGTCGAGCCGATGGATCCTGATGATTGCTTTGATCTCTTTCATGTCACATCTCCGATTTCATAACAGAAGGGTCAGATGACAACCTCTTCCGGGGATCGTGCGAACCACTTGTACAACGATGGGATCACCAACAAAGTCAACAGAGTGGACGTCACCAGACCACCGATGACGACCGTCGCCAGCGGACGCTGTACCTCACTGCCTGTGCCTGTCGAAAGAAGCAACGGGATCAGGCCGAGGGCCGTCGTGATGGCGGTCATCAGAACGGGACGTACGCGTAGACACGCCCCACGAATCGACGCCTCATTGAGGGGTGTTCCGCCATGGACAAGCTGGTTCAGATAGGTCACGAGCACCATGCCGTTTTCCAGAGCAATACCGAAGAGGGCGATAAAGCCCACCGATGCGGGCACGGACAGATTCTGGCCGGTCAGCCAGAGGCCGACAACGCCGCCGACGAGCGCGAGTGGAATGTTCAACAGGATGAGCAGGGAATTCTTCAGTGAGTGGAAACTGCTGAACAACAGGAGAAAGATGACCAGAAGCGTCACAGGCACGACGACGGCAAGCCGCTTGTTGGCCTCCTGCTGAAGTCGGAATTGCCCGCCCCAGGTGGCGAGATAACCCGGCGGTAGATCGACCTTCGCATCGATCCTCCGCTGTCCCTCCTCGACGAAAGAGCCGATGTCCCGCCCCACCACATTGCACTGAACGGTGATGAACCGCTGGTTGTCTTCGCGCGTGATCTGGCGCGGTCCGATGATCTCACGAACCGTCGCCAGTTGAACAAGGGGAACATTCATGCCGTCCGGCGTGGTAATAAGAAGATCCCGGATCGCGCCCGCCGTGTTTCGTTTGTCCGGCTCGAAGCGGACCAGGATGTCGAATCGTCGGATCCCCTCGAAGATCTGTCCCGCCACCTCACCACCGACGGCCGACCGAATCACCGCCTGCACATCGTTGACGTTCAGCCCGTATCGAGCGATGGCCTGTCGATTGACTTGGATCAACAGTTGCGGCATGCCGCTGACCTGATCGACTTGGATATCCGCCGCTCCCCGAATGTCGCGAACCACCGCTGCAATTTCATCGGCCTTCCGTTTCAAGACCTCCAGATCATCGCCAAAAACCTTGACCGCCAGTTCCGCCCGAACCCCTTCCAGGAGTTCATCGACGGTCATCTCGATTGGCTGCGTCAGGTTTGCCAGCACGCCGGGCATGTCCGCGACCGACTCGCGAATCGAGTCCTCGATTCCTTCCTGATCGACACCCGCTCGCCATTCGAATTCAGGTTTGAGCAGAACATACATCTCCGCGCTGTTGATCGGATCCGTGTGGGCACCGACCTCGCCGCGACCGATTCGTGTCACGACCTCGCGCACTTCGGGAATGTTGAGCACGCGCCGTTCCGCCAGCAGCGTCGTGTGCGTGCTTTGTACCAATGAGATGGAGGGGGCCATCGTAAGCCGCAGAACGATGGTCCCTTCCTTCAGTTTGGGCGTGAATTCTGAACCAAGCCTTGGGAACACGAGGAGACCGACACCCAGCATGAGCGCGGACAGGGCCACGGCCGCCCAACGGCGACGCACGAGAAAGCCGACAAGCGGGCGATATACGACCAGTATCGCCCGAACAACAAGAACCTCTCGAACCTTGGAAGGATCACCTGATGCACGAGAGTGTGGGGCACGCATGAGCAGGCTGCTGAGCATGGGCGCCTGAACGATCGCGAAAATCAGCGAACCGAGCATGGCCAGCGCCACGGTATAGGCCAGGGGTCGAAACGTCTTTCCCTCCACGCCTTGAAGTGTAAACAAGGGAAGGAACACGATGATGATAATGACAATGGCGAAGACGATCGGCCGTCCGACCTCCCGACATGCCCGTTTGACAATGGAAAAGTGCGACTCGCCCGGCTCCGCCTCTCTAAGCATCCGATCCACGTTTTCAACCATCACAATGGTGCCGTCCACCATCATCCCAATGGCGATCGCCAGGCCGCCAAGGGACATCAGGTTGGCGGAGATGTCGAAATAACCCATCAGGATAAACGCGAATAACACCGAGAATGGCACCGACAGCGCAACGACAATGCTCGGACGCAGGGCACCCATGAACACCAATAACACCAGCACGACTAGGACGATGCCCTGCACGAGCGCGCTCGTTACCGTGTTCACCGCCGCCTCGACGATGCTCTTCTGTTCGTAGTAAGGGACGATCCGGACGCCTTCGGGCATAATCTTGTTGATCTCTACGAGCTTGGACTCGACATCCTCGATCACCGTCGAGGAGTTGGTGCCGAACAGCTTGATAACCATGCCGGAAACGACTTCTTCGACTCCATTGTGGGTCTGCACACCGCGCCGGATCGCGCCGCCGATCTTCACGTGGGCGATATCACGAAGATAGATCGGCCGCCCGTCGACGGTCTTGATGACGATGGATTGCAGGTCTTGAATCCCGGTTGCGAGGCCGACGGAGCGTACAATAAACTCCTCTGCATCCTTCTCGATGAATTGCGCCCCGACATTCAGGTTGTTGGTTCGGATTCGCTCGATCACGTCGCCAAGCGTCACGTCGTAACGCAGCAACCCATCGGATTCCACGACCACATGAAACTGCTTCTCCCACCCGCCGATGCCCAGGACTTCGGTGACGCCCGGAACCGTCTGAAGATGGAACTTGACCACCCAGTCCTGAATCGTACGCATCTCCTCCAGTGAGAATTTCCCCGTTGTGTCCTCCAGATAGTAGAACAGCACGAGGCCCATACCGGTCGAGATCGGCCCCATTTGTGGATCACCGAATCCCTCGGGGATCTGTTCCCGCGCCTCAGTCAGCCGCTCATTAACGATCTGTCTACAGAAGTAGATGTCCAGACCGTCCTCGAAGTACACGTTGACGACGGAGAGCCCGAAGTTAGACACCGAACGAATCCGTTCGATCCCCGGCAGGCCGGTCATGGCCACCTCGACCGGATAGGTGACGTATTTCTCGACCTCTTCCGGTGCCAGTCCCTCGGTCAAAGTGAATACCTGAACAAGGTTTGGCGACACGTCGGGAAAGGCATCCACGGGGAGTCCGCGATAGCTGTAATAGCCCGCGGCCATGACCAGCACAGCCAATACCGCCATCATCGGACGGTTCTTCAGACCAAACTCGATCGGTCGTTCGATCACGGGACGTCCCTCTCCTTGGCTCGGTTAGTGGTGGTGTCCTTGACCCGCAAACGCCGCCTTCTCGATTTCAGCCTTCAGGCTGAACGCGCCGCTCGCCACGTATCGCTCACCACTCAACATCCCAGTGATGATCTCTACGTTCATTTCATCAGATCGGCCGACCGTAACAGGTCGAACTTCAAAGCCATTGGAGGTTTCGACAAATACGACTTGACGACCCTCGACGGTTTGCAGGGCTGTCCCCGGAATCCGTGTACCAACGCTCACCCTGTCTACATTGATTCGACCAGTGACAAACACGCCCGGCCGCCAATGGCGCTCATGGTTGGGCAACACTGCCCGCGCCGTCGCGGTCCGGGTGTCCTCCTCGACCACCGGGCTCATGTACTCGATCGTCCCTGATACATTCGAATTGTCCTGCGCCGTGGATAGAATGACCGATTGCCCCACGCGTACCCTTAAAAAATCTTTCTGGTAAATCGTGAGATTGGCCCAGACAGTGTCCAAGTCGGCGAGTGCGAAGACATCCGACTCACTCGTCACAACCTCGCCGAGGGTGATGTGCTTCTCGATAACGGTTCCCGAGAAGGGGGCACGAAGCTCATAGACCGAGAAGACGGCGTCTTCCTCCCGGGCAATGCCCGCAATCTCTTCGTTCGTCAGGCCCCGTGCGTGAAGCTTGTATTCATCGGTCCGCGTTTCGATCTCGGCCTCGTCTCGATCCTTTCGGATGGAAAGGTATTCCAGCTCGGGAAGAATGCCGTCGGCGCGGAGCGATTCCGAACTTGATAGCCGTGCCACGGCAAGCGACAAGTGCTTCTCGGATGCCAGATACGAAGCCTTTGCTTCGGCGAATTCTCGGCTTTCAAGAACGGCCATCACCTCGCCGAGTTTCACCTCATCACCCAAGCGCTTGTTCACTTGCTTCACGATGCCCGAGACACGGGGAACAATATGAGCGACCCGATCCGCGTTGAGCACGATTTCACCCGGCACCGTCAGTATGTCCTCAATTCGCCCACCGGCGGCTTGTCGGACCTCGATTCCGAATTCCTTCCGCACCGCCGGAGCGAGCTTGATCACGTCCTCGTCGTGCTCCTCCCCATGCTCATCATGTCCCTCATGATCATCGCGATGAGCAAGGCTTATTTCTCCTTCCGTATCATCCGATTCGTGCAGCCACGAATAAGTGCCCGCGGCCCCCGCACCGAGACCGACAACCAGGGATACCAGTGCCGTTATGGTGATTCTCTTGTTCATCTGACTGAGTCTCCGTATTCAAGATGAATGATGTCATTCATGGTTCAGTATTGTCTTCTGGTTCAACGTCCCGCCTACCGGTCTCATTTTCCACAGATGGAGTGCTCATGAGCAGGTCAAAAGGGAGCCCGATCGCTCGCTCCAATTCAGGAATCGTGACGGCGGCATCCCGTGAGGCCTCGACATATCGTTTTCGACTGTCCAGAAAAAACTTCTGTGCTTCGATCACTGATAGAAACGAGGTCTTCCCCGCCCGGTAGGATTTTCGAGACAGATCGAGGTTGTCCTTTGCAAGTGGGAGGGTGTGATCGCGGTAGAGCCGAATGATCCTCCAGCGTGTCCGGGCACGATCGACGGCTCCGCGGATCTGCTGCGTGGCCACAAGGTCCAGGGCTTCAAGGTTCTTGATGGCCTGCGTATAAGCGAACCGCGCCTTGGCGATCTGAGCCTGATTCTGATCGAAGATCGGAAGCTCCAGGCCGATGCTCGGCCCGATGACGAAATCCGTGCGCTTGTTCCGCTGACGCTGTGAACGAGGCTCAATGTCAGGCGCGGTCAAGCCACCGCCGGCAATCGATGCCCTTGCGGTATCGGCCAATAGTTTTCGCCCACCCTGCTGTTGCCGTGCGTCGCGTTCAAACGCCACGCCAAACTCGAACTCTGGAATAATCAGACGATATTGCTCTTGAAGACGCGCTTCAGCAGCAGCCACGGCCTGCTCCGCCGCCCGCAGGTCCAGCCGCCACTGACGGGCAATGGAGACCAGTGATTCGGAATCGAGAGGTTCTGGAGGGATATCGGGAAGTGAATCAACTAATACAAGCGTATCAGATTCGATCGCCAGCCCGAGCAAAGTTGCCAGCGTCCGACCTGCATCGGCCGCCGCCAGCCGGGTTAACTCCTGGACAAGTTCCGCCTCCACCATCTGGCTCCGAGCCAGGTTCACGTCGATGACGTTGCCGGCCCCCGCCTGTTGACGGGTGACGGCGAGTTCCAGCAACTCTTTCGTGATCAATAAGTTTTCCTGGGCGATGTCATACAGTTGCCGCGTGCCGGCTGTGGTGTAGTAGGCACGCTTCGCATCGGCCGCGAGATCGGCAGCGCCCCGGGCAATTTGGAGGATCGTCTGGTCGAGAGACCGTTCCGCGGCCCGCCTTCGAGCGGGGATTTGCCACAAGTCCGCGATATTCTGGGCGATCCCGGCATCGATGTTGGCCAGGCCGCCCCCGGCAGGGAGACGCAGCGCCAAACCCAGCGACGGATTCGAAAACAGCCCGGCCTGAACAACGTCCGCCCGAGCCATTCCGATCTCCAGAAACCGAGCATGAAGGGATGGGTTATTCAGCAGGCAAATCTGGACCGCTTCGTCGGCCGTAAGTCCACCTTCCAACAGCTCGATGACCCGTTGCTTCATGGATTCTTCGTCGTCCGGAGAATAGGCCTCCGACGACCC
>JBHHUV010000098.1:0-8776 GCA_046754005.1 Phycisphaerae bacterium
CGGGCGGCCGAGGTCGAGACCAAGGCGACGTTTCTGGCACGTCAGGAAGCATTCGAAAAAGAGTCGGCAGTCACGCGCAATGAAATCCGAGAGGCCGAGAAGCGTCTCGACAAACGCGAGGACCAACTGGATCGAAAACTCGACATGTTGGGGATCAAGGAACGGAACGTCGAGAAGTCCGAGGCCCAGGTTCAGAAGAAGACCGCCGAGATCGAGGCGAAGTCCAAGGAGATCGAAGAGCTGCTCGTCCAGGAGCGGAATCAACTTTTGAAAACGGCCCAGCTTTCCATGGACGATGCCAAGCTGCAGTTGTTTCGTCGGCTGGAAAACGAACTGGAACACGAGTGCGCCGAGATCGTCTCCCGGGAGGTCAACGCCGCCCAGGAGGAAGCGGAGCAGCGATCCCGCGAGGTCGTCATCACCGCCATCCAGCGGTTCGCGGCCGGTCATACGGCCGATGCGACCGT
The DNA here is from genome assembly GCA_046754005.1 of Phycisphaerae bacterium. Lineage (GTDB taxonomy): Bacteria > Planctomycetota > Phycisphaerae > UBA1845 > UTPLA1 > CAYXGR01. Next base: position 468 of record JBHHUV010000098.1, read on the forward strand.
GGGGACCATCGATATTCCCAATGACGAGTTGAAGGGCCGGGTGATCGGCCGCGAGGGCCGGAATATCCGGGCCTTTGAGAAGGCGACCGGGGTGGATGTGATCGTGGACGACACGCCGGGGGTGATCATCCTGACGTGCTTCGATCCGGTCCGGAAAGAGATCGGCCGGCAGGCATTGAGCAAGCTGATCCATGACGGTCGCATCCATCCGACTCGGATCGAGGAGGTGGTGGAGGAGGTTCGGGCCACGGTCGAGAAGGAAATCATCGAGGTGGGGAAGAAGGCTTCGATGGAGACGAACGTGCAGGGCCTGAACCGGAAGCTGATCGATCTGCTCGGCCGCCTGCACTATCGCACGAGCTATGGCCAGAACGTGCTCAGGCACTCGATCGAGGTGGCCTATCTCTGCCAGATCATGGCCGATGAGCTGGGACTCAACGGCACGCTGGCGCGGCGCTGCGGCCTGTTGCACGATATCGGCAAGGCCGTCGATCGGGAGGTGGAAGGGGGGCACCCGGCGATCGGCGAGGAAATCTGCCGGAAGTTCAACGAGCGTTCCGAGGTTCTGAACGCGGTCGCCGGCCACCATGGGGATGTTCCCGCGACCAGTCCTTATACCCCGCTTGTTGCCGCGGCTGATGCGATCAGTGCGGCCCGTCCGGGTAGCCGACGTGAATCGCTCGAGCGTTACATCAAGCGATTGCGCGAGTTGGAGGACATCGCCACGCGGTTTAATGGCGTGAAGCAGGCCTACGCGATTCAGGCGGGTCGCGAGGTTCGGGTGATCGTCGATGCGAACCAGGTAAACGACGATCGTGCGATGAAGATCGCCCGCGATGTGGCCAAGCAGATCGAGGCGGATATGACGTATCCCGGTGAGATCAAGGTGACGCTGCTGCGGGAGGTTCGAGCGGTTGAATACGCTCGTTAGGGAAACGTCGAAACGTCAAAACGTCAAAACGTCGAAACGTCGAAATTAATAAAGAAGAAGAAAAAGAAGAAGAAGAAGAAGAAAAAGAGAGGGATTGGGTGGGAGTTGGTTTTTGATTGGCCGCGCGGGGAAGGAATATGTGGCTTGTGTTGGATCGCGGCTGATGGCTGAGGGTTGGATTGGGCATGCTTGCCCGCCCCGATGAGGCTGGGGCGTGTGAACAGGGCACCCGGCAGAGAAACAAAAAAAACACGGGAAGGGATTCCCGGGGGAGTGGGACCGAGAGGGGATTCTCGGTCCAGCATGCATGCTTACCCGCCCCGATACTGCTGGAGCGTGTGAGTATGGTATCCGGCATGTCGGTTATTCCGGCATCGGCAGGGCCGCGCTACGCTTGGCTATGCCATCCCACTGGGGGATTTGTGATTATGGTAAGGCTATAACAGGGTAATGGACATGGCCGCAGAGAGACTGAGTCGATCGCGCCGTTCGTGGAATCCGCTGCGCATGCTCGTTGATGGGTTCAGCAGCATCTCGCTGGGGATCTTCTGGATCTCCTGTATTCTTCTCTTCGGGACGCTTGGTTCGGCGGTGCCACGCTTCCGGCAGTTTTTCGAACTGACCGAGTTTCAGTATTTTAATCACTGGGTTTTTCTCGCGCTGATCGTGCTCTTCTGCATCAACCTGAGCGTGGTGACGGTGCGGCGGATTCGGTTCAACCTGCGCAATCTCGGGGTGCTGATGGTTCACGCGGGGCTGCTGATCCTTTGCGGCGGGTCGATTATCTACTTCGGGCACAAGGTGGAGGGGGCCATATGGCTGGACGCGCCGAGTATTCGGGTGGTCTCGCTGGATCGGTTGCGCGACAAGACCGGAAATGCCCTGCTGGACCAATTCGTTGCGGTTGAGGGAAAGGTGTGGGAGCGGAATATTCCCATGCTGGGCGGCAGGCATCGAATCGAAGTGACCGAGGTGGAACACAGCGGTCTGAAGACGGCGTTTCGCGTCTCCCTCAAGGTGTCGGCGCCGGGCAAACCCGAGCACGTCGTCGTGCTTCAGCACAATACACCGGAGAAGCCGCAGGGACGGATCTCCGCACTGACGGATCGGCTGGCGCTGATGCTGACGACGGCCAGCAGTCCGGATTTCTTCTATGACGACACGACACCGGCCCTGATCGTGCGGACCGGCCATGCCGAGGAGGAGACGTTTGACCTGCCACAATTGCCGTATTATTCCGAGCGGTTCGTGAAGGATCCGGCCGGCCCGTCGGATTCGTCCGGCATGCTGCCTCCGATGGATCGCGCGGGAAAGGCCATTGTATCCAATCGAACCCAACCGATTCCCCTTCTGGAACACTGGCAGATGCCGATACCCCTGACCGAGACCGGCAGTGCGGCGGCGGCGGACTGGCCGATCCGGATATCGATCGACGGCTATTTGCCCTATGCGGAGCTTCAGCCGATTCCCATGCCCGGCGGGGACGAGATTCGGCCGATTGCGCGGATCGAGGTGGCCGACGGAGGGCACCGGCACGAGGACTGGCTGATCGCCCACATGCCGGAAAAGGCGATGGTGGAGCTTCACGACCAGACCAGCGTTGAATTTCGCTGGATCGGCGACGAGACGGAGATTCCGCCCGCCTGGAAGCGGCCGATCCACGGGCGTCACTATCTGGAGGTGCATGTCAAGGACAAGGACGTTCGGCAGGCCTTCGACGTGGAGACGGGTCAGACGATCAAGATCGAGGGTACGGACTACACGCTGAAGGTCGAGGAGCTTCGGCCGAGTTGGCCGCTGCGGACGGCGGGGTACGAGGGGGCGCGGACTCCCATCGCTCTTGTCTGGATCGAAAGCCCGGAGCACCAGTTCCAGCGGTCGGTGCTTCAACGGTTTCCCGAGTTGAACCAGGATCGGGATCGTGCGGGGGCGAAGATCCTCAAGGACGGCGGGCTGGTCGATACCAATATTGATGTTCGATACATGGACGCGAGCCACGATCACTACATGATCGTCGCGGGCAACCGGCTGTCCCCGACGGCGGTTCATACGGCGATTGGCGGTGCGCGATCGGTGGGGCTGCTTCAAAAGGGCAAGCCGTTTTCAGCGGGGGGCGACGGGAAGGAATTGACGCTGGTGGATTATCTGGTTCGGCCGAAGTTCGAATCGCGGCCGAGAGTCATTCCCGAGCGCGATCGGCGTTCGCTTGCCGATGTTCGGAGGACGATGTCGGTCGTGCGCGTGCGCCTGGAAGGCCGGGATCATTCCTGGTCACGACACGTCTGGGTGCCGTTCAGCGACAACAATACACGGAGTGATGGGACGGTTGCGACTGTGGTGGGTGATATTCCGGGGATGGAGGATCTGTCGCTGATTTACGGTCGAGCGATGCGAAGGCTTCCCACGACGATCTGCCTGGAGCGGTTGCATACGGAATTTTATCCCGGTCGGGAGCAACCGCGTGAGTGGACGAGCCATTTTCGCTATATCGATCCGGAGAGTCGGCGGGTGATGCGGGCCAAGGCATTTTTGAACAACACCTTCACGATCGGCGAATGGACGCTGTTTCAATCGTCGGCGGCTCGGGACCACGAGAGCTTCACGGTGCTTGGGGTGGGCAATCGCCGGGGCATCTGGCCGATGATGATCGGCTGCGTCTTTATCGCCGTGGGTATGATTTATGCGTTTTTTGTCAAGCCGATTCTCGTGCGGCGGAGAAAGCAACGGTTTGCGGATCAAGCTCGAAGGAAGACTCCCGAGGAGGAGAAGACCATGAATGCAACGGATGATTCTTCCACCGTGCGCCGGTCGGTTGGCAAAGAGGCGATCACTCGGTCCATCCTGTTGATGACCGTGATGGTGCTCGCGGTTTCCTCGTTCGCTCGAGGCGAATTCAAGGTTGTATCGAGTGCGTCCGCCACGACCGGTCCCGCCGCCGACCTGGCCGCCATTCAGGATCGGATCGACATCGAATCACTGGGTGCGATCGCGCTTTTGGATCAGCAGGGCTGGCGGCATACGACCGTTGAGTCGTGGTGCCGGAAGGTGATGGGCGACGTTCACGGATCGAAGGCCTTTTACGGATTGGACCCGGTCGTGGCGGCCATGGAGCTGATTTTCAACACGGAGGCGTACCACGATCTGCCGGTTTTGTATATTAAAGACAAGGGCATACTTCGAGATCTGACCAAGTACCCGATCGAGGTGACGGAGGATGAGCGGCATCGGATCTTCAAGTCACGGCGTGTGAGCTACCGGTTTTTGACTTCGCCGGCCGTCCGCGATCGGCTGGCCGAGTTGTCGGGGCAGATGCTCAAGAATCGGGCGATGGGGCGTGTTTCCAAGGCGCGGTACTTCTATGAAAACATGGCAGGGCTGTTGACGATTGTGCCCCATCCGCAGGGGGACGTGGAGACGCCGTGGCTGTCGGTGCTGCATCTGCTGGATGATTCGATGCGGAGCGAGGCGGGCGTACCGCAGGAGAAAGCCGACACGGTGATTGCCGCTTTCCGAGGCTTGCAACAGGCTTGGTTGGATCGCGACGCGGATGGAATCAACAAGGGGATCTCGGCGTTGACGACCGTATTGCCCACGCTGGCGCCCGCGGGTGTTTATCCCTCTCTCGATAAACGCAAAGCCGAGGTGACGTATCGGCGATTGCATCTGATCAAGTATGGCTGGGCCTGCTACATATTCGCTTTTTTCGTTTCGATCTTTGCCGTGTCTACGCGCTATCCGTGGACGCGGCGGCTGGGGCTCCTGTTCCTCGTGGCCGCGGCCGGTCTGCATGGGTATGACCTGTGGCTTCGCTGGGGTGTGATCGGCCGGGTTCCGGTGGCCAACATGTACGAGGCCGTGGTTTCGTCCACCTGGGTCGGGGTGATGTTTGCCCTGTTGCTGGAGCTGTTTACGAAGAAACGTGTCTATTTGCTCAGTGCCAGCTTGCTGGGCTTTTTCGCCCTGGCACTGCCCGAGCTGATGCCTGATCAGATCAATAACAAGCTGGTAACGATGATGCCGATTCTCGATGACATCATGCTTCGCATCCACACGGTGCTGATCATCTCCAGCTATGCCGTCATCACGCTTGCCTGGGGTGTAGCCAACTGTTACCTGTTTGTCTCCGCGAAACGTGAGCGTTCGGCGTTGGCGCAGGGTACGATCGGCGCGCAGGTCGGCACGTTTGGCTGCCTGATTATGGCCTATTTCGGCCTGTTCGAAATGCCGTGGGGCGGCACCGTCTGGCTTGCGAGTAAGATGGGCACCTACTCGGAATCGGTGCTCATCGTGTCTCAGTTTTTCATTACTATGCTTGTCTCCATCGTGAGCTGTGCCTGGATTGGCATCGAGGTGTTTCGGTTTTTCGGTCGCGGGAAAGTGGCCGGGGCGGACGGATTGGATGCGACCGATTTTCCCATCGAGCGCGGCGGCGGCATCCTCGAGGAGTTCGATCGATCCCATCAGGTGCTGATCTATACTGCGAGCGTTGCGTTGTTCGTGGGAATCGTTCTGGGTGCGATGTGGGCTGATTATTCGTGGGGACGGCCGTGGGGCTGGGATCCGAAAGAGGTTTTTGCGCTGAACACCTGGCTGGTCTATGCGATCCTGATTCATGCGCGTTTCGTGACGAAACGCCGGGCGCTCTGGACGAGTGTTCTCAGCGTTTTTGGATTTGCCGCGATGCAGTTCAACTGGTGGGTGGTGAATTTCTATATTGTGGGGCTGCACAGCTACGCCTGATGCTTCGGGCGGGGAATTGTGTTGTCTGCCCTGGTTGCGGGGGATAGAATGACTTTCGAGGGTAACGGTTCGGTGTTGGAACCATTTCATCTGGGAAGGTCGTGACATGATTCGCGGAAAATTCTCTGTCTTATCCATCCTGCTGGTTGGAATCGTCTTTTTCGTTCCAAAGGCGCCCATGGGGGTGGTTCACGCGGGTGGCTTGTTTCGCGATGATGGACCCACGCCCCGGAAGAAAAAAGTCAGGAAGAAAAGTTCCAAGAAAAAGGGTTCCAAGAAGAGGAAGTCGGAGCCGGGCCGCGACAAGAAGGGCGAGAATAAGGTTCGAAAGGCCCTCGGCGAGGGCTTTAAGATCAAGCGGACGCCTCATTATTCGATCTTTTACGATACGAGCGACGAAGACGTTAAGGTCTTCAGCACGGCCATCGAGAAGACGTTTCGCTGGTGTGAGAAGTTTACGCGGATGCTCGGCATGAAGCCGAAGAAGCTGAAGCGTAAGCTGATCACCCATTTTTTCAACGAGTTTAAGGATTACGCGGACTATTCGGTGAAGATCGGCGGGCCGAAGCCGAGCCCGAACATGCTGGGTTTCTATACACCGGTGACGAATCATACTTATTTCTACAACTTCAGAAATACACCGCAGTTCAAGAAGGCCCGCGAGGATGCCGAACGGAAGATGGCCTCGATCGGCGAGCGGATGCGCGGCGGGGGTCTGAGCTCGGATCAGCGTCGCCAGCTTCAACAGGAAATCAAGAAGGCCCGCTTCACGATCAACCGCACCAATGGTCTGGGCGGCGGGACGACCGAGGAGACGCTTCAGCACGAAGTATCTCATCAGGTGCTTTACAACATCGGCTTTCATAATCAGCGTCTCGGCACGAAGAGCCGGATCAATCCGCGGTGGTTCGCAGAGGGGATGGCCCAGTTGTTTGAGCCGATCAGCGACGGCAAGGCTGCCAGCTTCGGATTGGTGAACCAGAACAAGGCGCGGCTTTTTCACAATCTGGCGAAGGTGAACCGGCTGATTCCGTTGCGTAAATTTATTGGTAGTGAAGTCTATTTTCATCAGGGTGATGTCGGTGGATTGGCTTATCCGCAGGCCTGGGGGCTGGCTCACTATCTGGCGAAGACGAAGCGTAAGCAGGTTAAGGTGTATGCCGATCTGATTCACGATCGGAAGAAGGACTTTGAATCCACGCCGGAGAAGGAGATTGAGACGTTCGAGAAGGCGTTCGGCAAGCTGGATAAGAGATGGGAACGTCGCTGGAAGCAGTGGATGCAGAAGGTGAATTAGGGGGGGGCTGGACGCGCGCTGCACTCGGCATGCTTATCCGCCCCGATGAGGCCCGGGACGTGTAAGCATGGCACCCGGCACGCGTGATCTAGTTGAACAGGTTGTCCAGGAGGTTGGCGATATCGTCGTCCAGGCTATTGCTGCCTGTGTCGATTGAGCCGAATCGTGTGCTGCCCTCGGCGCGTTCGACGCCGATTGCCGTTTTGAAATTGAATACGCCGCCGCTGATGGTGATGTGGATCTTGTCGCCACAGTCAAAATCGAAATCGCGGTGGAGCACCTTGTTCGCGTTGGCCTTGCCGAGGGGAAACCCGTTCACATCCCGGACGGTGACGCCTTCATAGATGACCGTCTCAATATCACCATTGCAGGGGAGTGTGAACGTGATCGTGTCGCTTGCCGGCACGGTTCCGAAGGTGCCGAAGTTTGTCAATGGATCGCCGCTCCCGGCGATGAAATCTTCGATGAAATTGCGACTCTTGCCCGTTCGGATGTCCGGCACCGCGATGAACGCGGTCTCGTTTGTGACTTCGACTGATACCTGGTTGCCGGTCAGGCCACCGAGGATGGAATCCAGGCCGGAGATGTCACAGGTCATGCCCAGGCAGGCGGAGAGCAGGGCGACACAGGATACCGATCGAAATCGTCTCGTGATGGGCATGGGGGCTCCTCCGTCATCATGATTCGTTGCTGGTTGAATCGCGGCGTCGTGCTTTGCCCGTGATTCGCTTCCGAATCATCATCGGTCGGATAAGCCTGGGCCTGAACCGTTCGGTCTCGGCCGATAACGCGGGGCAGATCAGTTCCCCGGTTCGGTCATGGATCGAGCGTCGAGCAGGGCGTTCAGTTGCTCCTCCGGGAGTACCTGCTCGGCGAGCGCGACTTCGCGCACGGTCTTGCCGGTCTGGAAGGCCTTTTTCGCGATGGCGGCGGCGCGGTCGTAGCCGATGACCGGGGCCAGCGAGGTGCACATGGCCAGGCTTTGCTCGACGAGCTGGCCGGCGCGGTCGGCGTCGGCCTCGATGCCGGCGACACATCGGTCGGCGAAGGTTCGGGCGGCATTGGAAAGGATTCGGATCGATTCGAGGACATGGTGGGCCATGACCGGCATGCCGACGTGGAGGTCGAAGGCGCCCAATGTTGTGCCCGCATGGACGACGGCGGCGTCGGCGCCGATGACGTGGGAGACGGCCTGAAGGACCATCTCGCTCATGACCGGGTTGACTTTTCCGGGCATGATGGAGCTGCCGGGCTGGGTGGGGGGGATCTTGAGTTCGCCGATGCCGCAGCGGGGGCCGGAGCCGAGCAGGCGGATGTCGTTGGCGATCTTGCCCATGCTGA
>JBHHUV010000099.1:0-8763 GCA_046754005.1 Phycisphaerae bacterium
CGCTAATGAATCCCGTCACGAAGACATTGCCCAAGGTGTCCACAGTGATACCACGAGGAGCGCTGAGGCCATTGCCCGGAACTTCGCCGTTCGAGTCGATGAGTTCGTAGATGGGGCCTCCGGCTATGTCGCAGGCGTCATCGATGCCGTTGCCATTGCAGTCGGTTATTTGCCCAACAGCCGGTGCGGCCATCCTCCCAACCACCAGAATGCACCCAACGAAAAGCGATTTCAACGTCATGATCCTGTTCTCCTCGACAAGCTTGCCAGCCACAAAGCCGCAGGTGGATCCGCGCAATCAGTCTGGTTTGCGCGACAGCCGGCCGCCGGCCGTCATGCATAGATCGGCGCGGTCAAGCACGTTGCACTTCTTAACAGTTTTTTATTGAGGGAAGCCGGGATAAAGAACCTGCGAGAATTCCGATTATCGGCACCACTCCAATCCACCTCAAATAGCGAATTCACCATAGAGAGTTTAAGATCTGCGCCATAGAGACGCTTCCCTCAGGAAAATGAGCGGGCAACAATCACCCTGGGACTACAACCGGCAATATATCCCTCCATTTGGACCGATAATAACCCCAATAACAAATGCCTGCAATTATATGCGGACATCGATATAACTATCTAAACTGAAATAAGTTATGAGATTTGATACGTCTGAATGACCGGACAAAACGGACACAAACTGGTTCGTGGGAGAACGTATTCCCCAAAACCAGCTTCAATGAGCTTCCCGATATGTGGAAAAACGGGTTACAGACGACCGATCACGGCACAAAAGTTCCTGTGGACCTCTCGCCGGGCTCGTCCTTGGCGAAGGGAGCACCATGCGTGTGCCCCGCAGCCGTCGCCTTCGTCGCATAGTGCTTCGCCAGTGCATCGATGGCGACCTTCAATGATTCCGCAGCAGCCGGATCGATGGTCTGCTTCGTCTTCATCGCCGCAGCCATCACGGCATGATGATCTGCAAGCTTCTTGAGATAGTCCGCATACCCATCCGCACCCGTCGCCACCGGCTTGACCTTTTGCGTCAGGAAGTACTCCGAAACCACTTCAATCACATGCGAGGCGTGGTTTTCCTTGGTCATCACCCAGCGCGAAGCCTGGTTGAAGGCCAGCGCATCGTGCTTCCCCGCAAGCCGGCGAATCTGGTCCATCGCCTTGGTGATCGTAGTCGTATCCTCGCGCATCGCCGCGATCCGCGCCGCATCGTCATAGATCCCGCACGGCACCTGGCAGTGCGCCTCGGCTGCTTTCTGCTGAGCAAACCACAGGAACAACGTGGCGCCGACGGCCAACGTAAACAGCGTACAGCCAGGAATGAGATAACGCTTCATTTCTCAGCTCCTTTGTGTAGAAGGGTTTGAAAGGATCATCGAGCACAATAAACCGGCACGCCGGCATCCATTCTCACGGGCGAGCGGGTAGTGTCAACCGACGAACCAGCACCCCGTCAATCTCATCAAGTTGCTGAACCACACAATCCGCCGACTCCAGTGCCTGATCCTCGTGGCTCCCCGCAAGCGCGATCACAGCCATCCCCCCTCGATACGCCGCCTCAACCCCCGCCGGCGCATCCTCGACGACCAGGCATCGCCCCGGCGGCAGCCCCATTCGCTCGGCGGCCAGCAGAAACACCTCCGGATCGGGCTTCCCCCGACTTACATCCGCCCCGGTTACCCGAGCCGCGAGCATCGAGTCAATCCCCAGTTCGCCACAAACGAGGTCAACATTCTCCGGAGGCCCGGACGAACCGACCGCGATCCGAAAACCCGCCTCGTGCAGTGATGCAACCAGCGCCCGCGCCCCGGGCATCTCCGGTACCCGACCCCGGATGAGTTCCCGGTAAAGCGCCTCCTTGCGATCGTCATATTGGGAGATGGTCTCCGCATCCTCGACGCCAAACAGTTCGCGGATGATCGCCCGACTGGTCCGGCCGAATGTGGCTGCAAACTGCAACTCGGTAATCTCGACGCCGACCTCCCGCGCCAGCGCGCGCCAACTCTTCAAGTGGGCGGCATAGCTGTCGACAAGCACGCCGTCCATGTCGAAGATCACGCCGTATGTGGACATAGACGATAGGCGATTCGGAAAAACCTGATATGGATTATCTGATGATGCGTCCCCGAGTTATCTGACTTCAGGCAGCCTGAGACGCGTCTTTGCGGGCCAGTTCGACCAGGGCATCGAAGGCTGCCGGATCGGCAATCGCGATCTCGCTCAGCATCTTCCGGTTCAAATCGCAGCACGCCAGCTTCATGCCGTACATGAACCGGCTGTAGGAAATACCCCGCGAACGGCAGGCCGCCGTGATCCGCGTGATCCACAACCGGCGAAAGTCGCCCTTGCGTCGGCGCCGATCTCGATAGGAAAAGGCCCCGGCGCGGACAACCGTATCCCGCGCGGTGCGAAGCAACTTGCTGCGACCGCCGTAATAGCCCTTGGCGGCCTTCAGGATGCGCTTGACGCGCTTGTGATGGGCTACATTGGTTCGGGTGCGTGGCATCGGTGCGTCTCCGTGAGATTCTTCAGCCGCTCTTAACGCGGAATCATGATGATCAGTTCAATACCTTCCGCTTGATTCGGGCCGCGAGAAGAGGATTATCCAGAACGACATGCTTCCGCATACGGCGCCGGCGGGAGGCACTCTTCCCACTCATGAGATGGCCCGCGCCGCTGCTGTTGTAGCGAACCTTCCCCTTGGCCGAGACCTTGATCCGTTTGGCGAGTCCTTTGTGACGCTTCATTTTGGGCATGTCAGGCATTCTCCAATCATTCCGTGACCGCATCAGTTGCGGAACCCCGCAGTTTACAGGCGATGAATTGAATTGGCAAGCCCCTCAATAAACCGCGCAGGAGTCGGATCCATGACGGATTCCGCGGTTTCTCTTGCCGGCTTCAGCCGGACTTTGATGCCTCAACCACGACCCCAGGGAGATCCGATAATCCGCTTGGAATGTCATGAGCCGCGGGGATTTACTTTGGAAGCATCCGCATCCCGCCGGTATGAAATCGACCGGAATCCCTCATTCACCGGCAAGGGTCCGACGTTCCCCAAACAACATCAGCCGCCATCCAAATCCCCGAATCCAAGAATGAGGGTGGGCCGCATCCACTCATCCAGGTGGACATGCCCGACGGGAACCGCCACCGGAACCATTCGAAACCCCCAGATGTCCCTCTCATCTCAACAAATCGAACATTTGATCTTCCCACAGGAAGGAGATAGATTACCCCACCGGGAGTCGGTGAATCCGAGCCTGCACCATGGGGCTGTCGAGCCGCGCGGATTCACCCATGCAAACCACTTTATTCGTGGTGGGCCTGTCCATGGTGATCGGAGAACTGAATCGCATGAACAAGACGCGCAGCCTCGTCTTACCAGTCCCCATGATTCTGGCGGGGTTCTGCCTGCTGACAGCCGGATGTTCGGACGACAATCAGGGCCCGAAAATTCGCAAGCGCGAAGGCGTGGCCAAATCGATCGACGTGGAAAACCGAAAAGTTTCCATGAGCTTCACCGACAAGCGCGGCGAAACCCACGTCCTGGAGGGCACCTTTACGGACGAAACGGTCGTCTTCATCAACGGCCGAAGCCAGGGAATCAAAGATATTCGGCCGGGCGACAAGGTGCTCGTCTACGGCTACACCGAAGGCAAAGGGACCGACCGGCGATTGATTGCCACGCGTGTCCGAGTCAGCCGTCCGGCTGAAACGGATTGGAAACCGGCCGGCCAGGGCGCGGCGACGCCAACAACTCAACCGTGAGAACAAATCAGACCGGGAAGACGCCGAGGTTGGTGACACGCACCCCCTCGACAGGCCGATCCCGGACGAAACACTGGAGAATAATGATGAGCAAAGCAGCCGCTAAACCGATTCGATTGTCCATGGCCGGCCTCGTGTTCGGCTGTCTATCCATTGCCGGTCTCGCATGCGGCGATGGCGCATTCTCGACAAAGAGTGAAGCGAAATCCGACGAGCCGTCCAAGACTGAATCAACGGCAAAAAAACCGGCAGAGCAGCAGAATGTAACCGCCCGGTCACCCCAACAGGCGTCTCCACCAATCAAGACCGCCCAGGCAACCCCAAAGAATCCCGCTCCCCCTACTCGGGCAACACCCACCGTGGAAAAGGCGTCCGTCAAGAAAAGTCTGCCCCGCCCCAAGCCCAAACTGGAGGCGATCATGCCGAAAACGATCCAACCGCCTCCCGATTCCATCGAGTCACAAAAGGCCCAGATGGCCGATGAAATCTATGCCACCATCCGCGTGAGCATGGAAATCGCTATTGAACAACGCAAGGAGTTCCTCTCCGCCGGCAAGAGTCCGACCGATGGCGAAATCCAACGATTGGAAACCACCATTCGAAATGCGCGAAGGCTACTCATCGAACACGGCGAAAATGTCGACGAAGTGGTCCCCCCGCTCCCAGGATAGAGTCCGTCGCCTGCAACTCATAATATCTATTTCGCGACCGATCCTGTAGCGCCGGGTTCCCATCCCCGCGCGGCGGGATAGGTACGATCCTCCCTCCAATATCGTCAATTCGCTTGCATTCGCAATGAACGTCTGATAAAATCGGGCGGTTCGAGTATCCTCGTTCCCGGCCAGTCTCCAGGTATCTGCATGTCTCCGGTTGGGTGAAAAAATATGTTTCGGCCGATGCCTCATGCCATCCCTCTCTGCGCCATCGCGGTACTCGTCAACGCGCTCACAACTTCGGCGGTGGAATACATCAATCCGATCCCCTTCACCGAAGAGGCCCTCGATCGCGGTCTCATCTACACCATGCAGGGCTGGCCCCAGGTCAACGGCCACCTCGGCTTCGGCTGCGGATTCGCCGATCTCGACGGAGACGGCGATCCAGACATCGTCATCCTCGGCGCGGCAGACGGTCACGTCGGTCTCTTCGCCAACGACGGTGCCGGTCAATTCACCGACCATTCAATCGGCAACGGGATTCCCATCCTGCCTCAGCCCTCCGGCTTGGCGGCCGGCGATTACGACGGCGACGGGGATATGGATTTGTATTTCAGTCAGTATGGCGAGCCAAACGTCTTGGTACGCAACGAGGGAAATTGGACGTTCACCGATGTGACGATCGAGGCCGCCGTCGGAGACCCGCGCGCATCCAAGAGCGCCTGTTTCGGTGATTTCGACGGCGACGGCTGGATCGACCTCTACTCCGTGAACTATCAAGGCAGCATGCCGGAAGACAGCGTCAATACGCTCTATCGAAACAGGGGTGACGGATCGTTCGAAGACGTGAGTGTTACACAAACCGTGGATAATCCCGGTTATAGCTTTCAGGCCGTCTGGTTCGACTACGATCTCGACGGCGACGCCGATTTATACCTCTCCAACGACAAGGGCCACCAATCCCCTTTTCTTCCCAACCAACTCTGGAATAATGACATGAATCGTTTGCAAAACGTGTCCCAGGGTTCGGGCGCCGATGTGGGGCTTTACTCCATGGGGTTGGCATGTGGCGACCTGGACGGAAATGGCTGGCCGGACCTGTATTGCACGAACCTCCCGGGCGGCGGTGGCATGAACAATCCGCTTCTGCTCAACCAGGGCGATGGCACCTTCGTCGAATCCGCGATCGCTGCCGGTGTCGAGAATCCCCAGATGTCATGGGGCACGCTCTTCTGCGATTTCGACAACAATGGTCATATGGATCTATACGTCAACAACATGCTCGCCCCCAATGCCCTGTACTACAACAGCGGTGTGTTTCCCACCCTCGAAGCCGGTATCCAGGCCAACGTCGGCGCCAACGCCGGTCTCTCATTCGGCTCCGCCGTGGCCGATGTGGACAACGACGGCGACTTGGACCTGTTGGTCAACAATCTCGGCGCAAATGTCGAACTGTTCATCAATCACGATGGAAAAACGCGAGACTGGATCAAGTACGATATCGTCGGTCGCGGCGCCAATCTTCACGCCGTCGGCGCGAGCGTCAACACGCGCGTGGGGGACACCTGGCGATTGCGGGAGATACTCGCCGGAGGCAATGGTTATCTCGGTCAGAACGAACTGACCGTACACGTGGGGATGAACAACGCACCTGTCGCGGATGAGGTCGTCGTCAAGTGGCCCGGCGGAACAACCCGCACCCTCACCGGACTGGAAACCAACCGGACCTGGCGCATCTACCCGCCAGGGCGGCTTGGTGACGGCGACAGCGACGGGGATATTGATATGAACGATGTCGCGATCCTCGTCGGCGTACTGATGGAAAGCGACACCGATCCCGATCACATCCTGCTTAATGATCTGAACAGCGACGGCGATGTGGACGGCAAGGATATCCCCCTGTTCGTCTCGACGATGCTGATGCAGTGATACACAGAGCGGATCCAGCGAGAATACAGAATATCGATTGATCGTGAAAACCCCCGCCCAATCGCACCGGCCCCGCGAGACCGGCCACACCATTCAAGCAGCCGGATCCAGCGAACGACGTAAATCGAATCAACGCTCCGCGTTTTCATCCATCGCGAGCACCGGATACGACACACGATCCATCACCATGAGCGTCCCATGGTGTCGGGCAGTCCAGGAATCCAGCCAGGCATCATCCGGAGCTGATGTGGCACGCACGACGTTGACACTGATCACCGCGCCGTTGTTCGACGACTCGAAGCGCTCCATTCCCTCTCGATTCAGCTCCCCGCCCAGAAACATGCAGATCGTCGTCGGACCGAGCGCCTTCGCCACGTCGAGTAGTTCGGAGTGATCGATCAGGCCCGATGGCCGAATGGATCGCACCTGATCATAGGCACGAACCTTCTGTTCGCTGCTCGCATCCTCAAACGCTGGATGGCCCGGCCAGATCTCCACGCCATCGTCCGTCGCCGCAACCACGGCGAATCGCTGAGACGGTTGCAGCGCGTGAATCCGCCGCGTCAGCCGCTCGATCAGACGATAATGCTCAGCGATCGCGCAATCCTGAGAAGCCAACACAAACACAACCCGCTGAGCGCTGAACAGAAGCGGGATCGTCAATCGGACGGGCTCCCCCGCCGGCGGTATCGACAGCGCCTCGCGACCAAAATGGGTCCCGCCGAGCGATGCCTCGATCACCAGCGACTTGCCGGTCTGATCCGATTCGAACTCCACCGACACCGGCGCCCTGCCAAAATCCTTCCCCGCGATCACCACGCGGCCGCCGGGCGGATCGGTGTGAACCTCAAGCAGGGACATGGCACGACTCAGCACGAGTCCGATCGAAATATCGTCGCCGCCGCCGATCTCCGGAAGCGTTGTTCTTAGATGAACGTCGTCATAACCCTCCGCGGCCGCCGTCAATTCGATCGTCCGGCCCAGATAGGTGGGATCCAGCTCCAGGTCCAAGGGCGTCACACCCTGCGCCACACCGTCGATCCGAAGCACCGCGTTCTTCGGCTGAGATGTCACCGTCAAATAGACGCCGGACTGCTCAAGATTCAGATTCAACTCCAGCGGTTGTCCGTCGATCGGAGGTTCGATTTCCCGCGAAACTTCAACATAGCCCTTGTGCAGGGCTGTCAACCGACCGATCCGCGGCGAATTCAATGTCATGGTAAGCGGACTGCGGCCCTGGAGCTCATCGTCGATCCAGATCTCGGCATCGGGTGGATTCGTCACAACCCGAACCTCGTAGGGAACATGAACCAACTCTATCAACGCCTCTGGCGCACCCTGATAGATGCCCAACGGTTGACGAACCGGGAAATAGCCCGGTGCGCTGATTTCCAACCAGTGTTGGTCAAGATCATCCGAGGAGACCGACAGGCTCAGCCTGCCGGATGAATTCAGTTGCCCCGCACGCTCCCCATCCAGCGTAACGACCGCGTCGACCGGAAGAACACGTAGCTTCAGCCTGGCCGGTTCTCCACTTTCGAAACGTGCGGGATCTTCTCCCAATGAATTCCAATACAGGAAATAGCCCGTAGCCATCAACGTAACGATCAACCCGATAGAGATACCAACAGTCAGATCACGCTTCCGACGGTGATGCTTTGATGTGAGCCGGGTGCGAAATGGAGGGGCCGGCGGACAGATGAATCCAGACTCATGCCGATGCACAGTCGATGCAGCGCCCGAAGAAGCCGAAGGCTCCATCGGCGCCGATATGGCCGATCCGATTGGAATCACCCTTTCCGGTGGCGGGGCAAAAGACGATTGAGATTCAATTCCAACAGAGCCTGACACGATCTCCACGCCGACGGGTGAGGACAGGTTCCCCAGCTCGCCCGACTGAGATTCCGTCTCGGTGTCTTTCAACACCATCATCTGATCGGCACACAGGGGCTGAACCAGCAAGCCGGTTACGGATCGGCACGGGGCGCAAACACCCTCGATCACCGAAATCGCATCATCCGACTCCAGATCTCTTCCGCACTTCTCGCAGATCAGCGGATTGAACTCCGGCATCAGTAGCTCCGATGTCCAAGCGGGTGTGTCTCCGCGACGCCGGCAACGAGGCTGACGACATCCCGAGATTCCATCACTGATTCCTGTTCCGACCGCCTGCAAAACCGATTCGGTCCGCATCGGCGGCCAAGGGTAACACGCACCTTTTCTTAACCCATTCATCGTCCCGAGCCGTCCTATAACTGTAGTCAAGTCCGATTCTGACCCCCCTGGCAGCCCGTGGTAAACTGTGACGCCGGTTCCAACCAGTGCGAATCGGCGTCATGATGGTTTCGGCGACCTGCAAACCCGGCGTAGGATGGGTCATTTGACCCATCTGTTGATCTTGCGGATCAGC
>JBHHUV010000100.1:0-8743 GCA_046754005.1 Phycisphaerae bacterium
GTGCTTATCTGGGAGATCTCGATTACCACGGATTCCGCTTTGCTCCACCCGTGGCCACAGGCCTTCGCCCCGTTGGGGCAAGGAGAATCGTAGCGCTGTCAAACTAAAGCGGAGCGTGTGCTTCCATTTGCGAATCACTTGGAACCGAATACCGGTTTGTGGCGTGAGTGTAGTGAGCGTACATCGAGTCGGACCGTCGCGTGAATTGATGTTCGCGTCTCGGCGAGCGGGTGTCCGAGGGAGCCTTGCCCACCTGTGAGGGGATGGAATCGGTTTGGGACGATCTCGGCAAAAACTCGGTGTCTGGCTGGTTGGGGCAAGCGGCAACGTGGCGACCACCGTGGCGGTGGGGTTGGCGGCCCTGCGGAAGGGGCTTGGACCGCCGATCGGTCTGATCAGCGAACAGCCCCCCTGCAATGCGCTCGGCCTGACTCCGTTGTCCGGGATGGTCCTCGGGGGTCATGAAATCGGCCGGCGGAGTGCCGTGGCATCGGCCGAGTCGCTTCGACGTGAGAGTCGTATTTTTGATGAAGCCCTCCTCCGGGCGGTTCGACCGGCACTGCTCTGCTACGAAAAAAACATACGACCGGGCACGGCGGTGCGATGCGGGGCTGCGATTGACCGACTCGCGACCCGGCCCATCGCGCGACGGAAGGAATCCGCCCGCCGCATCATCGATCGGCTGCGTCGGGATCTGCGATCGTTTACTCGCCGCAACGGTCTTCACCGTGTGGTTGTGATCCATCTTGCTTCGACCGAACCGATGTTCAAGATGGGCCGCGCGCACCGGGAATGGCATGCGCTGAACAAGGCTCTGAATCGGCGACACTCCCCATTGCCGGCGAGCAGTCTGTACGCCATCGCGGCGATCGAGGAGGGGATGCCTTTCGTCAATTTCACACCATCCCTCGGGGCTGATGTGCCTGCCATTCTGGAACTGGCGACAGAAGCCGGTGTTCCGATCGCCGGTTCGGACGGCAAGACGGGTGAGACGCTTCTCAAGACGGTGCTTGCGCCGATGTTTCGCGACCGATATCTTCGGATTGAGAGCTGGGTGGGTCACAATATCCTGGGCAACAGCGACGGGCGTGTATTGGATACGTCGGCGAACAAGGCGGCCAAGCTGGGGACGAAGGATCGGGTTGTCTCGGCCCTGGTGGGTTACAAGCCGGAGACGCGGACGTCGATTGAATATGTCGCGTCGTTGAATGACTGGAAAACGGCGTGGGACCATGTTCAGTTTTCGGGTTTTTTGGGCACGAAGATGACGCTTCAATTTGTCTGGCAGGGATGTGATTCGATCCTGGCCGCGCCGCTGGTCATTGACTTGGCTCGCCTTGCCGATGCCCATGCGGAACAGGGTGGTAGCGGTGTGATGACACATCTTGCCTGCTTCTTCAAGTCGCCGATGGGCGTTTCGGAGCAGGGCTTCGCGCGGCAGGTGGAGATGTTGCATCGGTATGTGTCGGAGGTCCGCAAGCCACGAAAGAGCCGCCGGTGAACCCCCGCTTGGCCTACAGTTCCAATGCGTACATGAAATATGAGATAGACGCGGCGCTTGCACGCATCGCCGGTCTGGGCTATGGCGGCGTGGAACTGATGGCCGATACGCCGCACCTGTGGCCTGCCGACACGAACTCTGAGAAGATCGACGCCGTTTGCCGCTTGTTGGATACGCACAATCTGGCAATCTCCAATATCAACGCCTTCATGATGAACAAGATCGGCGATGCCCGGCAGCCCTATTGGCATCCAAGCTGGATCGAATTCGATCGCTACTATCGACAGGTTCGCATCGACCACACGCGGGCGGCGCTGACGCTGGCGCGGCAGCTTGGCGCGCCGTGCATCACGACGGAGCCGGGCGGACCGGTGGAGGGTGGAACCGTCTATTCCGAGGCGTTGGATCTGTTTGTGGAGGGACTGAAGCCGATCGTCGAGCATGCCGAACGCGAGGGCGTGGTGTTGCTTGTCGAACCCGAGCCGGGGCTGTTGATCGAGCGGTTTGATCAATACCTCGAACTGCGTGAGCGGATCGATTCGCCCTTTCTGGGATTGAACTTTGACATCGGCCATGCCTATTGCGTGGGAGAGGATCCCGCCGAGTGGATCCCGAAGATGGCGGGGCATACGCGGCACTACCACGTTGAAGACATCGCGGCGACGCGTGTGCACCACCATCTTGTGCCCGGCGATGGCGCGATCGACTTCGCCGCCGTGCTGCGGTCGATTCTGGGCACCGGCTATGATGGTTGGATCACCGTCGAGTTGTATCCGTACACGGACGATCCGGACGCCGCCGGTCGCGATGCCAAACGGTACATTGAGAACATCGCCGCGTGTCTATGACGCGATTCGCATCATGAACAAAATCAGGGCCTATTTCGAACTCGTTCGCCTGCCCAATGCCTTTACCGCGGTGGCGGATATTCTTGCGGGGTTCTGGCTCGTCCGGGGCGCGTTGGAATGGTCCTGGCAGTTGGCCGCCCTCGTAACGGCATCGGCGACCCTCTACGTAGCCGGGATCGTGTTCAACGACCTCCGCGATATCGAGATTGACCGGGGGGAACGACCACACAGGCCCCTGCCTTCCGGGCGAATCGATAGACGCCATGCGCTGCGGCTCGCCGTCGTCCTGTCGATTCTTGGCGTCACGCTTGCGACAATCGCGGGCTTCATCGGCGATGGCATCGTCGAAGGCGCCACCGGCGTGCCGGTGGAATATCGTCCCGGTCTTGTGGCTGTCGGATTGCTTGCCGCGATCCTGGCGTATGACTTTGTATTCAAAGGCACGCCGTTCGGGCCGCTGTCGATGGGTTTGTGTCGCGGATTGAATCTGCTGATGGCGATGTCGGTCGGTTGGATGTTTCAATTGGATCTGGGCTTGCTGGTGATCATCGCGCTCGTTCATTACACCGCTTCATTAACCTATTTTGGATTCGAGGAGACCCGGCGGAGTCCCCGTTTTCGGCTTGTGACCGGGGGCTTCGGGATCATTTTGGCGATTCTGCTGCTCGGGGTGTTTGCCGTACGAAACGAATCGGGGGCCGACATAACACTGATCCTGTGGTTCGCGTTTCTGGTTCACCTCGCGCGGGTGGCCACGCGCACGACGCGAAAACCATCCGCCGCTCAGGTACAATATGCGATGAAAACGTTTATCCTGGGGTTCATCGTGTTTGACGCAATCGTGGCGAGTGCCTCCGCCGGTTGGGAGGCGGGAACCCTTGTGCTGGCGCTTCTGGCGCCGAGCCTGCTGCTGGGAAGGTGGATATACTCTACGTAAATCAAATTGTGCGAATGCGCGAAATCGATCCGCGTGATCAACAGATGGGTCAGATGACCCATCCTACACACTGATGAGCCATCCTACGCATGGTTCCACGAGTCGCGGAAGCAGTCATAGATCAATGAGACTTGGCTATAACACTAATGGGTTTGCCCACCATCGCCTCGCGGACGCGATTGAGGTGCTCTCCGAGATCGGATACGCATCCGTTGCAATCTCTCTGGATCATCATGCGCTGAATCCGTACTCCGATGCAATCCAAGGCGAAACCCGGGCGATCAAGTCGCGGCTCGAATCGCTCAACATGCGTTGCGTGATCGAGACCGGGGCGCGGTTCCTGCTCGATCCTCGTCGCCGACACTGGCCGACGCTGTTGACCGCGAACCGCGAAGATCGGTCGCGCCGGATTGATTTCCTGCAACGGGCGATCGAGATTGGCTCGGGGCTGGGCGCCGAGGCGATCAGTTTCTGGTCCGGAGCGCGGGATCCGAAACTCTCCGACGAGGAATCCTGGACGTTGTTGGTCGATGCGTGCGGCGAACTGCTGGATACGGCATCGTCTCAGGGTGCGCGGCTGGCCTTCGAGCCGGAGCCTGGTATGTTCATCGAAACCATGAGTCACTATCAGCGGCTCGCCGATTCGCTCGAACATCCGCGATTCGGCCTCACGCTCGATGTCGGACATGTTCACTGTCTGGGTGATGGTCTTCCCGCCGATCGCATTCGAGAGTTTGCGGATGATTTGTGGAACGTCCATATTGAAGACATGGTGAAGGGACGGCACGAACATCGGATGTTCGGCGAGGGTGAGATGGCTTTTGAATCGATCTTTGAGGCGCTATTGACCATCGGATATCGCGGATCGGTCAACGTGGAACTCAGTCGACATAGCCACGACGCGGTGAGTGCGGCACGTGAAGCGTTCAATTTTCTATCGAGATTTCATGCCTTGGACGCGTCATGAAAGGATGGTCTTTGTGTGGTGATGGAGTTGGACCTGATGCGATGGATTGAGAGGGGTTGGAGGATCGGGATGATACGCCCCTCCTTTTTTTTGTCACCGGGTCCAATAACGAATCGCCGGATGTTGTTCGGATCTATACCAGTTTCATTTTTCAGTAGCCAGTTTCAGCAACCAGTAGCCTCCTATCAGGAAGCCCGTTGAAACGGGCTGAATGCATAGGGGGTGCATTGAACCGGCCCCAAGGGGCCGGCCTGATGCCCGCTTTCAGCGGGAAGCCCCGTGAACGGGGCTTGTTGGAACCCCGTTCGCGAGATTGAGTTTTGAAAGTCCGGCTGAAGCCGGCTGAAAGGAATTTGAATGGCGCCCACCACCGACTAAAGTCGATGGCAAACGAAAAACTGCTCGGTGCGAAGTTGGCAAGAGAATCCGAGGATTCTGTCATCATCGCACCCTGATGGAGGGCGGCTGGTGGACATCCTTCCGACTGATGGTACTGTATACTGTACAAGGGTTGGGTGACGGCAAGGGCAATGAACGGGGCGGCCCCTCACCCCCCCCCCACTCGCACATGAACGATGAGGTATCCCATGCTTCCGGTTCTTCGGGCATCTCCCAGGTCGATCGGTAGAATATATTTCGTCACCCTCGTTGCGGTGTGGCTGAGTTGCTCCACTCCAAAAGCCGGAGCGGAAATCGTCAACATCACCGGCTCCTCGGCTGCCTCGATCATCCAGTTCGAAGGGCCGATCCCCGTGCAGACGGATTTCTCCCAGGCGATCGTTCCGGTGACGGTCGCCGAGCCGCCCGCCGTCTCCCGCGCGCGGATCGACCAGCTCAAGGGGAATGAGGGTCCGTCCGCCGCCGCCCAGGCTCTTGCCTTGTTTGATGATCCCAATCTCTCCGGCTTCGGCAATCCCAACGATGTGGGTCTGGATCTCGGCGCCCTGTCTGATGATCCGCTCATCAATTGGTTCGTCGAGGGCACGGCGACCGAAACCAGGACGATCGTCTTTAATCCCGGCGAAGTCGGCGCGGATACGCTCATCGGCACCTCCAATCGCGTGCGAAGCCGCGTGATCCTGTCCGGCGTGCTGATTATCAGCTCCACGCAAATGGCGCGCAATCTCTCGGGCGTGGAGGCGACGATCCAACTCCGTGTCACAAGACGCCGGCTTGGCTTTTTGGCGGATACGCTGCTCGAAGGCGAAGTCATCCTGAGCGGGGGGCCCGGAGGATCCATCTCCATCACGCGTGCCAACGGCGCGTTCGAAGGCTTGAATCTGCCCGTCGTCGATTTCAGCGGTGTGATACCGAGCATTCCGCTGGTACAGGCCCTGCCGTTTACGGGTCTGGTGCTTCCTTACGAATATGACTTTTCCGTTGGCGTTCCTTTTGACTTGGAACTGTCCGTCTCCTCGCGATTGCGTACGATCCCCGATGGTGTCGCCGCCGCGTCTGTATTCGGCGTTCCCCAAGAAGGATTGGCCGCGATATTCCAATCCGTCGAGGGCGATGATCGCGGTCGGCGGCTTTCGGATACGATCGCCAACCATGTCGACACGACGGGTGCCGCCTATGTGGACGGCAATAACGGTCCAACGGGACCGCTGCTGCTGCCATTTTGTGGAATGATGGGCATCGAAACGATGGGAGTGCTGCTCGTCGGTGGATGGTGGATTTCAAGCATCAGGCGCAAGTTTGGACGAACCCATCGTAAACGTCGGGCGTGTTCATGCACGCCACCGGATCGATGCGTCTGAATATCGCCCAAGTTCCCGGCGGGGTGCCGCTGGACGCCCCCACCGGAGAGATACTCTTTTGGGGACTGGTTTTGATCCTCGGCATCAGCGTCCTCGGTCTGGGCGTCTGGTGGGTTCGAAGGTGGCTTTTCTCGACTCCGGCAGAGGACGGCGTTTCGGATTGGTCTCTGCAACATTTGCGCGAAATGCGCGATCGGGGCGAGATCAATGCGCAGGAGTTCGAATCGTTGAAGATCGGGTTGCTGAGCCAATATCAAGATCGGACATCGGATCTGGATGGCAAGACAAGCACCACGCAGCCCGATGAAATCGAACGCCACACGGATTGAAATAAAGCCGCTATCATGGCAGAGTCGATATCTTGCCAGCGGCGCGATACAATCCAGCGGCGCATGCTGCGTCGTGTCGCAAGCAGGATCATTCACACAACGGTTTGAGGATATGAATCGGTGAAAAGCGGATCGAAGAGTGGCGGCGGATCGGGGCGTGGTGGATCTCGGGGCGGGGGTTCGACCGGTGGCACCAGGCGACGAAAGGCCAGCACCTGTAGCTTTTGCGGGAAGACGCACCGCGAAGTCGGCCCCATGGTGGAGGGACCGGGTGATGCCTACATCTGCTCGAATTGCGTCGACCTCTGCCACAACATCATTCAACAGGAAAAACGAAAGGCCAGCGGTCTCAAGCCGCTTTTTCATAAGATCCCCACACCTCGGGAGATCATGGAATTCCTCAACAAGTATGTCATCGCCCAGGACTCCGCGAAGCGAAGCCTGGCCGTCGCCGTGTTCAATCACTACCAGCGGCTGACGCACGCCGACCGTGCCGATCCCGATGATATCGAAATCGAGAAGAGCAACATCCTCCTGATCGGCCCGACCGGCTCCGGTAAGACGTTGCTGGCGCGAAGCCTGGCGCGTGTTCTGGATGTACCGATTGCCATCGGGGATGCGACGACGCTGACCGAGGCGGGTTATGTGGGCGAGGATGTTGAAAACATCCTGCTTCGTCTCCTGCAGGTCGCCGACTTTGACTTGGAAGCCGCCCAGCGCGGCATCATCTACATCGACGAGATCGACAAGATCGGGCGGAGTTCCGGAAATGTCAGTATCACGCGCGACGTCTCCGGTGAGGGGGTTCAGCAGGCGCTGCTCAAGATGCTCGAGGGCACTACGGCCAACATACCCCCTCAGGGCGGCCGCAAACATCCCGAACAGCAGTACATCCAGATGGATACGTCTCAAATACTGTTTATTTGTGCCGGGACCTATTCCGGCTTGGAGGAGATCATCAAGCGGCGTATCGGCATGAAGGCGATCGGTTTTGAAAGCGAGACGCTGGGCGAAGACACGGCCTGCGAGCGGACCGAATTGCTGCACCAGGTGACGCCGGAAGATCTGGTTGAATATGGCATGATCCCCGAGTTTGTGGGTCGATTGCCGGCGGTGGCGACCCTCGGACCGCTCGATGAAGACGCCCTTGTGCGCGTTCTGACGGAGCCGAAAAACGCGCTCTGCCGCCAGTTTTCCAAGATGTTCGAACTCTCCGGGAGCGAGCTCGAGTTTACGAGTGAGGCGTTGCACGAAATCGCCAAGCAGGCCATGAAGCGGGATACTGGTGCGCGGGCTTTGCGCGGGGTGGTGGAGGAGTTGATGCTGGACACCATGTTCAACCTTCCCGAGGTGGATATGAAGGGCCGATATGTGATCACCGACAAGATCGTCCGGGGAGAAGAAGAGGCGATGCCCATACGTAAGACGCGTCGAAAGGAATCCGCCTGATTCCGGCTGTTCGTCGGGCTGACGCCGTGGGCGATTTTATCACCCTCACAGACCCCTTCGTATGGATCGGTGGAGCCAGGAAATGCGGGCCGAGTTGATCTCATACCTGTCTGTTATGATCCGTATTTATTATCTCTCGTTTCATGATCAATCCCTCTCCGCAAGCGTCCGATGTCAACAGTAGGAACCCTTGGAAAACGCAACAGATCATCCCGTATGAGAAGTCCCGATGGCTGATGTTGTTGAAATGGTCATGATGCTCTGCCCGAGCCTGAAGTGTCGCAAGGTGCTTCGTGTTCCGGCCAGTTGTCGTGGAAAACAGGTTCGCTGCCAATATTGCAATATGACCTTCAAGGTTCCTGATGCCGCACCATCGCAGGACAATGACGGCGCTCGCAAGAAATGACTTGCGACATTTCGACGTCGATATGATTCTCACTTCATAAACTCGAATGTGTCTGTTTTGTCTGGTCATTTCGGGGTGGCAATACTTCTAACTTGTTTGATATCAGGCAGTTAAGTTGATGTCCGCGTGGAATGGGGGGGCACTCGGAAAGGGACATTTTATCGGTCCATCCGGAGGGGTCTTCCGCCGGTTGAATTGACTCCGAGCGGCGATGGGGGACGATAATCCACCGAAGGCATGGGAGCGGGTTTTTTACGGAGTCGGCCATGATCACAGGGGATGCTTCGGGCGCGTTTGACGGGGCTGGGATCGATCCCGCGCGGGCGGTTCTGCCGGGGTTCGATCGGCTGGTTGGTTGGCTGGCCGACGCGATTCGCTGGCCGACACCGATTCGGCTGCAAGGCGTGCGGTTGCAACGGTTCTGGCCTTCCCGGCGGGGTCGGATCAGTTTTGAACTGGCGATCGATCTGTCGTCGGATGGCGTCGAAACGACCTGTTTTCTACAGGGGGGACGGCTCGGGGGGATCAAGACCGGCACGGTGCGGG
>JBHHUV010000101.1:0-8721 GCA_046754005.1 Phycisphaerae bacterium
CCCGCCTGCCGCCGCCAGTACGACCAGTTTCCGGAGAGTACGCTGCACGTCAGCAGCGAGGAGTATTTGCGCGACCTGCGCCTGGCCCAAAGCAAGGGCCTGGTCATCTTTACCGTGGACTACACCCTGGACCCGGATAACGTCGCCTGGGTGTACGAGACTTCGCGCGGCCTGGGGTTTATCCCCTTCGTGGGCAGCAGGGCGCTGGATCGGTTTGTCATCCCATTTTCCAGGTGATTTGAACGAGTGCGTGTTCGAGCAGAAAAGTCTCTTCAACCGTTATGGCAGCGATACGGGAAATTGTGTCCCTGAGGCGATTGGCCACGTACAACTCGCCATCGGGACCGATACGAGGAAGAAAGCCCAGTCCGGATCCGAGCGAAATGGGTGTGGTCCAGGTCGTACCCAAGTCGTCGGACCAGATCACCCCTTCGTTGTAGGTGATGTAGAGCCGCGTCGTATCGGGCAAACCCGGTCGAGGACCGGCGGCCATCCAACCCTTGTCGGTTCCACTTGTAGTGCGGGCCATGACCGACGGTGAAAAGAGAATCGCGCCGGGGCTTCGCTTTGCGACATAAATGCCGCTGTTGGCGCCAGCGGTGAAACTGATTCCCCCCGCCCAGAGGGTGCCAGTTCGATCGTCGTAGGCGGTCATCGGATCGCCCTCGACGTTGCTCTGGTTCATGGCTGGGGGGCGAATGAGAAAATCCGACCAACTCTGGCCGCCGTTGAGGCTGAGGGAGAAACCGCAGTTGATCACCTCGCTCGCGCCCGAACGCCGCCAATCGTTCCAGCCGGCGATGACGATGTTGGGATTGGCCTCGCTGACGGAGGCGGTCGTTTCGTTGGCGGCGAAGGTGCCGCCACCGGTGTCGATGCGAACTTGGGGACCGACGAGAACCTGGACCTGTGCGTGGACCGGAAGAATTGAAACGGCGACTGCGAGGATCGTGACCGCCGCGGAATGGCGACGGATACCCTGAACAGTGGCGGACAATGCGAGGGTATAGTTCATCGATGGTGCTCCCTGAAGTAGTGAACCGGAGTTCCGAGTGTGCTCGCCGTTGAGAAGCATGAGTATACTCTCATTCGAGACCGAAGCCAAGCAATTTGAGATGGGCATTCGCAGAGCAATGGATTGTTTTAAATGAGTCAGCATATGGATTTGCATTATCGCAAAAAAACGATAGTATAACAGTGGCGAGATACACCAAACCTACCTCCTCTCTGGAGCCATGAGATCATGATCCTGAAGCGATACTTCTTTCCACTCGTCGCGGGCATTTCGGTTTTGTCACTGCTATCCGCGTGTGAAACCAGGAGTCAGATCGAACCCAGGGCCGACGCCCTGAGGCAGTCCGACGAGATTCAACCGCGGGCGGTTGCCATCAGCCCGATGAACGAGCGCGATCTGCAGCGCCAGGCGGCATGGACCGAGGCGATCCGCGGGCTGGGCTTTGACACGGGGCGCGTTGTGGTTAAGTCACCGCCGCAGACTTCTGATCCCGAGCTTGCAGCACGGAAGATGGCAGAGGGGGATGCAGCGCGTGAGACCAATCACAAGACTCGGGCGGTCAAGGCATATGCCGCGGCGGTGAGAGCGGCGCCCGATCAGATCGAACCCTATCTCGCGCTGGGCCATGCCATGAACTTCAAGGGCAAGACGCAACTGGCCGAGGCGTGCTTCCGGACGGCGGTCGACATGGATCCGAACCATGTCGAGGCGCGCGAATGGCTGGCGCGGACGCTGGATATCGGCGATCGCCGCGCGGAGGCGATCGCGGAAATGGAGGCGGCGCTCGAGGTGGATCCCAACCATGCGCCGGCCCATGAACGGCTGGCGATCTGGCGCTATTACACCGGCGATCCCGCGTCGGCGTGGTCGCATGTGCATGCGTCGCGCCGCTTGGGACAAACGCTGCCGCCGCAGTTTATTCGATTGCTCACCGATAAGATGCCCGACCCGGGCGCGTAAGCGATACGATCAGGGCCGCACCGATCAACATCATGAGGGGCGCCCCCGCACCACACATCGGAATTGGAGGGGGATCGACGATGATCGGATCCCGCGGTGGACCGGGAAGAGGGGGACTGCCATTGTCACCGGCAAAACAGATGCGCTTGACTTCTCCGCCGATCAATTCGCAATAATACAGGCATCCATCCGGTCCCTGAATCAGATCGACTGGCGCGCCTTCACCCCGCACGAAGAGCGAATGGCGGGCTACCCGATCGCCATCAAGCTCGACGCGAAACACACGATTCGCCGTATGGTCGAGGTGAAACAGGTTGCCCTGGTATTCCGCAGGAAATTGACTTCCGGAATAATAGACGATTCCGGTCGGCGCCGAGCCCTTGTCAGTGTAGGCATAGATGGGATTGTCAAATTCGGGAAAGGCGCCGGGTGCGGCGATGCCTTCCAGGACGGGCCATCCATAGTTTCCCCCCGCGCGGACGAGGTTGATCTCCTCCCGGCGTTGGAACAGGTCCGACCCAACATCGATGGCGAACATCCGGCCGTCCGGTGCAAAACAGAATCGGAAGGGATTTCGAAATCCCAGCGCAAAGATCGCGCGGGGGCTTCCCGTGGGTGTGCGAAAGGGGTTGTCGGTTGGAGTCGTGCCGTCGAGTTGGATCCGACAGATCTTGCCCGCGAGCGTGTTCATGTCCTGAGCGGCATTGGAGATGGCATTGTCTCCGATCGAGAAATAGAGTTTGCCGTCGGGGCCGAACTTGAGACAACCGCCGTTATGAAAAACGCCGCGGCTGGGCAGATGGGGACGGATGACGGTTCTGCCCATACTGATACCGTTCGAATCGGTGTAGCGCGTGATTTCCTGTTCGTCATTGGAGATCGTGGCGAACAGATAAACATAGCGATTCTGCTCGAACGCCGGATCGAGCGCCAGGCCGAGCAGTCCGCTCTCGATGAAGGTATTGACTTCCAGTGTCACAAATGGGGTGTCTGCGATTCGACCTGCAACGACCAGCCGAACACGACCGCCCTTTTCCGCCACGAAGAGTCGGCCGTCGGGCGCGAAGGCCAGGGCCACGGGTTCCTCCAACCCGGAGACAAAGGTTGTGATTTCGAATCCGGACTCGGCCGGTTGCGCGGCCATGATCGGATCGGAAGCGACGATCATGATCCCGACGAGGATGCAGAGCCCGACTCGTTCGTATGCACCCATCTCGATTCATTCACTCCCACGCCGCAATTCTGAATAGATACCCCGCATCACACAAAGAGTGAGGAACCGATATTTTCGTCAAACGTTTCGCCCTGAAGCTGGAAGATCGGGGCCGGATCAAAGCCGAGCCAATCCCGAATGGCGGCGCTGAAGACAGCCCGGAAGTCCACGTAATAGGGCAACGATTTCTGATTGAGGTCCGCCGATGATACCGCCTGGCCGTGCAGGCCGTTGTTGACACCGGGGCCGACGAGCATCATGTGTCCACCTTCACCGTGGTCGGTGCCGGGGCTGCCATTCTCCGCGTTTCGCCTGCCGAATTCGGTATAAAAAATGACGCAGGTGCGATTCCAGAGGCCTATCGCCTGGAGGTCGGCCACAAACTGTTGAAACTCATCGTTGATCTTCGGAAAGAGCTGGGCATTGGCCGCTGCTTGTGAACCGTGGGTGTCGAATCCACCGTAACGAAGCTTGAGTATCTGGGTACCCAGATCGGCGGATGCCAATTGGGCGGCTCGATAGAATTCACCCCGCGCGGGACCGGTCGAAGTAAAGGCCGCCGTTTTGCTACGGATGTCGGCGCCGAGTTGATCGATCCGTGCGTAGGTATCGAGCACGCCTTTTTCCGACTCGTTCCGGCCGGCTTTCAGCCTGGCCAGTCGGCCGAATGCCTCCTGTGCGGCCTTGTGGCTCGTATTGTCGGGATAACCAAACTGCGTCGGATTCCCGATCGTCCGCGTATCCAAAACGCCGAAGGGCTCGTCGAAATAAGTCTTGCGAAGGCGCTCGTACCAGGTGGCGCTGGTCGCCTGGCTGGAGCTGAGGTTTCGAAGTCCGAATCGAAAGACCTCCTGGCTCTCGAAGTGGGAACCATTCGCCTTGGGATAGGCCACCTGTTGAACAATGGCGAGCTGATTCTGCTGGTACAGATTGTTGAAGTAGGGAAACAGATTATTGATGCCATAGTCGGGATTGTCCGGCAATGGCGTGACATCCGTCGCGGTGAGAGCCAGGTTGGGCCGGATGCTCTGATAGGTTCCATTGGTAAACGGCGCGAGAAAACTCAGCGCGTCCATCCCCCCGGCGAGTTCACAGAGAACCAGCAGATTGCCCGTTCCGCCCGCGGACTGGGCGTAGGTCGTTGCGACGGTTCGGAGTAGTGGATCGCAGAGTGCGAGCGCACCAAGTGAACCGATGCTCCGACGCAGAAACGACCGACGATCCAGATGCCTCCATTCATTACAACCGTTCATACTTATCTCCTGTTAATCGACGGTTCAGGTGGACTCGAGAATCAAGTCCGGATGAAGCCGGCCAATGGGTTGTCCGATTTCTGATACACGTGTATCCATTCCGGTCCGCCATTCAATCCCAACAGTGCTAAAGAAAAAATAGTGGGCGGTACCCACCCTGCCAGTCAGCGACCGATCACCCTTTCGTCCATGGCCATGAGGCGGATCATTTCCTGGACGTGTTGGGTCTGGCGATCGGGCTGTTCCAGATGGAATGCCCGATGGCCGTTCTGATCCAGAACCTCGACATAGATGTCGCGTTCTTCATCCGTCAGGGGAAGATGAAACACGTCGGCGACGGCAGAGACGATCTCGCGCCGGATTTCACGCTGGTCCCAACGGCTCGTTGGCGGCAGCAGGTGGTAGGGCAGGTCCGCCGTGCGGTTCGGTCCGAACTCCATCGTTCGACCGAGGGCCTTCACGCGATTGAGCACCCACTGATCCTCCATCCATGCCAGATCTTCGCCCCATCCCTCGACGCCAGGCGGGTTCAGCAAATCCTGCCCGGCCGCCGCGAGATCCTGAACCAGGCGGGTCAGTTGAAATCCCTGGGAATCTTCCGATTCGAGATGAACATCGAGCGTGCGAAAAACGCCGACGACGTGCTCGACGGGGGAGGCGACCTGATTCCCCATCGCCTCGTCCCTGAAGATTTCGTTGGACATCAGGAGCCGGCGTACCAGTGGGGCAATCTCGAAGTTGCCCTCGACGAACTGGTCCGCCAGAACCTGCACCTGGACATCCGATGGATGGTCGTGGATGAATAACGTGAACAGATTTTTCGCGACATAGCGTGCCGCTTCGGGTTGGGCGAGCGTGAGGTCGATGATGCCCTGGAAGTCGAAGTTCGCAGGTGCCGCGCGTTCGGGAAAAATCGACTTCAGGCTTTCGTCATGGTTGAGGATGTCGAAGATCGGTCGTGCGGGTTGACCGGACTCCCGGAGTAGAGTAGTCCCGGTAAAGGCCCGGGCACTCTCCTGGATGTCCGCCTCGGTATATAGGATGTCGCGACCAAGCGTAAACAGTTCCCAGAACTCTCTGGCATAATTCTCGTTCGGTTTGTCCTTGGGGCTGTTGGCGCCATCGAGCCAGATCAACATCATTGGATCGATCGTCAGTGCGGCGAGAAAGTCGCGATAATTCCCCAATGCATGCTGGCGAAGCATAGCCCAGTGATCGATCGCCAGACTTCGATCGTTTCCGCTCAATACGCGTCGTGAGGTGGCGAACCGATCATGCCAGAAGAGTGCCAATCGATCCCGTAGCGGACTGGGGCTCTCGAGCATGTGAACGAGCCAGCGTTTGGGGATGTCGTCTTCAAAGGATGCGGCCAGAGTTTCCGCCGCCGCAGGCAGGGGCTGATCCGTCAAAAGCTCGTCAACCGTCGCCGTCAGCCCGCGTTCGACGGCTCGGGTAACGTCTTCGGGTTTGGCCCCGAACGTCGCCCGTCGAAGCAGTCGATAGGCTTCGTCGGACGTCAGCGCATCCGGGTGGGGCTGAAGGGGATTGGCGGGATCTAGAAACCCGCTCAATCCGGATCCAGTACAACCGTTTTCGGTTCCGCAACCGGTGATGATCGTCACCGAGACCGCCAGCGCGAATGACCGCCACTTCGCAAGTACGCCGGACATGAATTGTTTCCCTTCCCATACCAAGGATTTGGAGGCGCACATCTCTCTCCAGGAACCCGGATAGGCCGTCGCCGCGCGCCGCGCGCCGCGGACGGGCGTCCTGGTACCCTGTCGCCTCGATGATCGCGCGCAATCCGCCAGTGTCGCGGCGCGTTCTCGATCAATAAGTTGTATCTCTGGCTATCTCTCTCGGCTTGGACCCTGTAATGGGCCGTCTATTCGAAGATAAATTACGATTTATGAAATGTCAAAGGACTCGAAGAGCGGAAGATAGGATGATCTCGGTGAGAGTGCTCGTCATCACGCTGTGTGCATCCAATAACGCTTGACTATGCGTTGTTTACAAGGGCATTGAGGTAGGCGAAGACTTAGAACGTGGTTGAAAAATCGTCTCTTGATCAGAGCCGGTCCAGCGCGCCGGGATGAGGGAGCGGTCCTCATCTCAGTCAAATGACCCTTCCCCCGATGAGCACCAACCGCTTCCTTACGGGCGCGGCTCTGAAAAAGCAGCCCCGGCCGAGCGGTGAGGCTCGACCGGGGCGAACAGGATGATCGGCTCATGATAGGTGCTGCCTCTTAGCCGACTGTCTGACTCTGTGAGTTGCTATTCGTGTTGGTTGAACTGTTCGTGTTGGTGTTGTCCGACACGTCGGTCGGCGGGGTGAAGGTGGGCTGGGCGGGGAAGTCCGCCGGGAAGTCGTTCTCCGTGCCCACGGGTGCGCTGAGAAAGGCGTTGTCCTGGGTGTCGAAGCCGTCACACGCGCCTGTCGTGGCGAGCGTTCGATCCGTCAGGCTGACACAGACGTCGGTAAAATCGACCTGCGCGATTCCGCCGGTCGAGAGACCGGAAATGAGAACCGCGCCGCTCCCCTTCTTCCAATGGCTCGAAAACGAATAGGTGTCGAAGCCGAACGGGCTACTGGTGAATTTGGACGTCGAGCGGACGGTCTTTTCAACCGTGCCGTCGGTTTGGGTTCGTATGTCCACCCGCTGATGACTGGCCGACATGACATAGTTCGGCCGAACCTGCCCCGAGACGAAGGCCTCGTTCCACTTGTGAGCCGTGTCGGTCCGATCCCACTTGGTGAAGATCATCAGGTCCGCGAAGAGATTTCCATTCGCGGCATTGGGTTTGACAAAAACTTGACCGGCCCCAATGTTCGCCGTCGTCGGTCGCGTTGAGACAAGGGCACAGAGAAAACGCTCGAAGCCGTTACCCCGATCGACCCACATGCGAAGGGCGACCGGCTCCTGATTGATCTTTCCGCTGCCATCGGCCGTGCCGTCGCCGTCGATGTCAAAGGCCGAAAAGTCGGCACGGTAGGCGACTTCGACACCGTTGACGGTGATCGTGTCGGCGATCTGGTTGGCGTTGGCGTCATCAATGTCTAGTTTGACGGCTGCACCGAGTGCGAAGGCCTTGTTCGCCATGCGGTGGAAGGCGTGCATGATGGCGCCGGTCGCGCGGAGCGTTTTGTCGTAGGCGCTAACACCGGTGATGGCGAGGTCGCTGTTTGATGCCTTGCCGGTCGCGGTGTCCGAATCGGGAAGTTCGCTGATGTCGAGGGAGATGTCATCCGGGAGGAACGAGGCGACGGTCTCATCCCCTCCAAAGATGCCACCCAGAAAGTTGCCATTGCATGCGACTGCTACCAAGCCGAAACACATGATTCCCGCCCAAACCCACTGCTTCTTACCCATCGTCGATTCTCCTCCGGAAAGCACCATCTGCGGCGACGCGCGCCGCCTCTTTTCCCTGCGAGGTCTATCGACCGGATGAACGTGTGAGATTTGTGATTATTACGGAGTGATGGGACGTCAGACATCGTATCGGGAAGTGACGATGTTTTCGGACAGGATACGGGACGGAAACAGGAGGTTGGGGATCGGGGGTCCGGGATTGTAAAGTGATTCCGCCTGTTTGGAGTGGGATGGGGATCAGACGGAAAAGACATAGGAAGGGATTCCCATGATGGTGGGAGTGGAATTGGGCAGTCACGATTTTTCCGGACAGGATACGGGACGGGCGCCTGGGCTGTGCATGCTTACCCGTCCCAAACGGCCGGGACGTGTAAGCATGGCACCCGACATCGAGGATGATCAGTCGCGCAGGTCTGCGCGGTCGTCTATAAGATCGGGGACAGTGTCGTCTTCCTCATCGAGGTCGGCTGTGCCGTAGGTGTCGTCTTCCTCGGCCTCCATATCGGCCCGATACGCGTCCTCTTCCATCTCTCGGTCGCGCTGTTTGCGGATCTCTTTCCATTCCCGTTCGGTAATGAGCACCTCGCGGGCCTGGCTGCCCTTATACTCGCCAACGAGGCCGGCGGCGGCCATCTGTTCGATCAGGCGGCTGGCCCGGGAGTAGCCGATCTCCAACCGACGCTGCAACAGACTCACGCTCCCCCGCTTGCTGTGCACGATCAGATCAACCGCCTTGTCGAACAGGGGATCCCGCTCGCCCATGCCCTCCTCGCTGTCCGGACGTAACTGTTGCAATTCGTGGTGGAACTGCGGCTGGGCCTTCGACGCCAGATCCTTGATGACCGCACGCAGCTCGTCCTCCTCTACATAGGTGCCCTGCACAGGCGAAAAAACATCATAGGGATGTTG
>JBHHUV010000102.1:0-8670 GCA_046754005.1 Phycisphaerae bacterium
CATGCTTACACGACCCGGCCTTTTGGGTCGGGTAAGCATGCCGATCACTGGGGTTGCGGCCATCGGTGGCGCTGTGGCACCACAAGGCACGATTCTCAAGGATTAAAAGGGTGGCACTGTCAAGGCATGATCCTCAAGGATCGTACCTTGACAGTGGCGAGTCGCCCCATTCTCCACCACCCAATCCAATACCCTGTGATGGTTCGCACACGACGCTACAAACAAGTCCCGCCTGTATTCTCATTCACATCCACGCACCGACAATTGTGGCTCCGACCATCATCGGGCTATAGTGTCATGGATGACACACAGATCCCCACGAAGACATTCATTGTGACTGAACCACGACACAGAATACACCTGCTCCTCCTGGTCGCCGGCCTTGCGATCATCAACCCGGCATGTGACAACTCGAAACCACTCGGAAAAAATAACGGGAAGGAAACGTCAGGCCGATCCCCGGAACAATCGACCCTCACACCGCACGGTCTGATCCCCTTGCCGGATTACGCGGGAACCATCGAGCACATCGTCTTCCACTCCGCCGACGGCCTCGTCGGTCGGGCCTGGCGCCCGGTCTACGATCTCTTGACGGCGATGTCGTCGAAGACGCGATACACGTTTGTCTGTGAGAGTGAAGCAGCCCTGGCCGAGACGCGCGGGCGATTGCGTCAATGGAAGTTTACGGATCGCGAGTCCATACGCACGGTTCCGGTTTCCGTTCCGCTGTCGATCTGGGCGAGGGATCGCTACATCGCCATGCGACCCGTGAGCGGCAGCGCACTGCCGATCTGGCTCGTGCCAGCCGTCGTGGACAACTTCGATTCCAAGCGTCGGAATCGGGAGCGGGAGGTGCCCCGGCTGCTCAACGGTTTCGAACCGCTCTGCCGGATCGCCAAAACCCCGCTGGTGCTCGAAGGCGGGAACGTAATCGCCTCCACGGACCACATTCTCATCGGGGCGAACGTGTTGAGTGAAAACGCGCCGACATGGACGCCCGAACGAACTCGCCTGGAACTCGACGCGATCTTCAAAGGGTCCGTCGTGCTGGTGGCGGACGAGAGTGGGATGCCGCCGATCGCCCATGTCGATCTGTTCATCACATGGATCGCCGGCGATCATCTGCTGGTGGCGAGCCCGGCCCTGGGGCGGGAGGTCATGGACGGCGCGGACGCGGCGTCCGGCGAGGCCCTGCGACAACGGCTGTTCATCACGCCCGACATGCCCGATCCGAAGGGGCCGGACTTCCGACCGGACCGCGCCGCGCGGTTCGATCAGGTCGCCGCGCGTCTGAAAAAACGGGGATTCCGTGTCACGCGAATTCCCTACGCCGACAGCCGAAACGGTGACTTCGTAGTGACCTACAACAATGTGATCCAGGAGCAGCGCGACGGGCGACATATTGTCTATATGCCGATCTACCAGATTCCGGCAATGGATGCCGCCGCGACGCGGGTGTATGAATCGCTCGGCATGATCGTAATGCCCATCGACGTCTCGCCGATTTGCCATTTGCTCGGGGCGGTACGCTGCCTGGCAAACGTGGTCGAACGCGCATCGCCCTGAACCCGCCCGGGTGCCCAACGCCCTTCGGTAGGCGCTATGCCGTCGGCGGATTGGGTGAACCGGATCTGACGAGATCGACATAGGCGAGCCGCAACTGGTGCAGTGTCGTGTCCAGCATCTGCTTCTCTTCGGGATCCAGATTCCCAGCCGTCTTGGTCTCGATGACCCCCAACAGGTCGATGTAGTGTTTGGACAAATCGAGATTTGGAGGAATCTCCTTGCCGTCCGGACCCTGCATCCCGCCGAAGCAGATCATCGCCTGCGTGGCGATCATCTGAAGAAGCGCCACAAAGCCGGCCTCGGGGATTCTCTCCTGCCGTTCACCGCCTTCCTTGATACTGTCAGCCAGACGCTCCTTGTCCGCCGCCGCCTCGCTCTTCCAGTCGTCATCGATATGAAGTTTCGGTTCTTCCTCGGGCATCGATCCAGTCTCCTTCTTGTCCATCCCGCATGAATATAGCGGCCAGGGTCCGGCGCGCGATTTGGGGGGAAATCACGTGGATGCCGGAGCGCCTGGCCGGACGCGGCAGTGTATCAGCTTTCGATCGTCATACAACATTCCGATTCGACGCAGAAATGTCGGGTGCCATGCGTACACGTCCCGGCCGTATTGGGACGGGTGAGCATGCCTTACACGCAACTCCGTCCGACCACCTTCCCCAACCAAAAAATCCAAACCCAGCGCAAGCGAGCCGATCAGAAGACTCAACGATCCGACGCCTTGCATCAAGACCGGGGATCGTTTGATGGCATCACGCCCGCCGACCGGGATGGATCCATGTCAACGCCGTCGATCCAGGTTCCGATGACTGGCGCCGCGCCGTCCAAAAGGTTTGTGGCCGGGTTCGACGGCTCATCGGTGTCAATCGGCACCGCGATAAAATCAGCCCGCTTGTCCGCCTTCAGGCTGCCGACAAGATGATCCAAACCCAATCCCCTCGCCCCACGAATCGTGCCCATCTCAAGAATCGTCTCCGGAGGCACGTCAGGATATTCCGCCCGGACCTGACGCATCTCGTCAAGAATCGACAGCGATTCATTGCTGGCCGCGCTGTCGGTTCCGAGACAGACATTGACGCTGCGATCGAGCATCTCCCGCCATCGATGAGGCTCATGGCCAAAAAAGCGATGGGCACGCGGACACCAGGCGACCGACGCGGCACAGTCCGCCAATCGGTCGATCTGCTCGTCGGTGACATAGTTCACATGGGCGAACAGCGGCGATCCGTCGAGAACGCCCGAAAGCTCGAGCCGCTCGAAAACGTCGTCGTTCCTTGATTCGCTGGCGTTCGGAGCATTGCGGGTTTTCAGAAAGTCGAGGACCGGTCCACCCCCACCGGCAAGCCATTGCACCTCTTCCATCGTCTCAAGCAGGTGCATGCTGAACGGGGCGCCGGTTGAGTTCGCCAGCGCTGCAGCACCGGCGAGGTCGTCGCGCGTGACCGAGTAGGGGGCGTGCGGGGAAATACCCAGGATCAGCCGCTCCGGATCGGCGAGGGGCGTCCATCGCTCAAGCAGAGATTTGAGAGAGCCTGTGTCGTTGGGGGCCTGAAGGGCCCCGCTGATCAATTCCAGAAAGCAGACCTTGCGGATCGGCGATTCTCTCAATTGCTCGAGTGTCGCCCTGTTACGCGTGATGTCGCCCACGCACGTAACACCAGCGGTGAGCGACTCGGCCGCGCCCGCACGAACGGCCGCGCGCTCCGGCGCGTCGGTCTCGTTCGCCATGCGCAGGGCGATCAATTCCTCGATCCACGTGAACAGGGGCCCCGGCGACAGGCGGCCGCGATAGCCCGTCAGATCGAGATGAGTGTGCGCGTTGATCAGACCGGGCAGGAGGATGCAGTCGCCAAGATCGTGGATTCTGTCCTGTTTTGATATGCGTTCGCGAAACCGATCGGCCGAACCGAGCCACGCAATGCGACCGCCGTCGACGGCAAGCAGGCCGTCTTCGACCGGCGGCGATTCAACAGGGATGATCCATTGGGCCCGATAGGTTTCCACGTGGCTCTTTTCTCCGAAGCGCCAACAATGCCCTGAAGGTGGACATGCCGCGGGGCATCGCATAGCCAATCTTCACTCGCCTGCTCATTCGAGCAGACGAGCGATGCTTGACTATGCCAACCGGCTGTTTCATTCGCCATTCGCTATTCGCTATTCTTCATTCACCCCCACCCAGCACCCGTCGCCGAACGGAACGATGATACTCTGCAGCCGATTGTTCGCGGCGATGTGATCATTAAATCGAAGCATCGCCGGCGCCTCGGGATCGCTCGGATACGCGTCGAACAACTGACCGAACGCGAAGGCATTGTCCGCCATGATCAGCCCGCCGCGCCGAACGATTCTGAGACATTCGTCCAGATAGAAGTCGTATTGTGCCTTGTCGGCGTCAAGAAAGGCGGCGTCCGCCGAATCCGTCCCGAAACGCGGCAGGACTTCCCGACCGGCGCCACGATGAACCTCGACGCGACCGGCAACGTCGGATCGCGCGATCCATGCCTCGGCGAAGTCGGCATGGGTGTCGGAGATTTCAATCGTGCGGACGCGGCCGCCGGCCGGCAGCGCACGCGCCATGGAAATCGCGGAATAGCCCGCCAGCGTGCCTACCTCAATCACCTCACGGGCGCCGGTCAGCTTCAACAGGATTTGCATGAACGCCGCCTGCTCCGGCGAGATGCCGATCTCGGGGATGCCCGCCCCGGCGGCGGCACGTTTCAGCGATTGGAGAAAATCGTCATCCCGCGTTGTTCGCGCGGCGATGTATTCGAAGTGTCGGGTCGTTACCTCGGTCGATGTCGCGGACATACGGTTTGTTTCCCAGGTCGGATCCGAATCCTCCACGATCGCGAAGGGTCGTGGCGGTTCCCTTACCCCGTGGCGGATTGTCGATTGACGCATCCTTGACTCCGATTTGGAGCACGTCAGGATTCCGGGATTATGACCGGAAAGTGCGGAACCGGCCACGATGGGAGCTTGAACGGCTGGCAGACTCGTCTGGGAGAGCCGTGCGACTTGAAACCGGCGGACCCGGTGGATAGGATGTCCGCCTGTTGGAAACACGCCTCGCGTTTGACGCGGTAGGATTCCGCGTTTTCCAGAAAAAGGGAGTATCCATGATTCGAAGTCTGATGCTGGTTGTCTGTTGTGTGATTTCGATGGGCACGAGTTGCTCCGGGCCGCGACTGACCTGTGCCAATTCGCTTGACGGCTCGGAGTTCGGCTTCACGCTCAGCGTGCCGGAAGAGTTCACCTGTTCCGGTGGCTCTTCATTGTCCACGTTGCTCAATGAGATTCGCGCCACTTATGCGCAAGCCGCGACCGGCATTGGAGTGACCGTGGTTGTCAGCGAATCCCAATCGTCCGCGGACAGCAACGCACAGTCCGATGCGGCACAGAGCGAGGATCTGGGAACGACGACGAATGCGCAAGGCGTGATGTTCGACCTGCAGAAAATCACGATCGATCTATCTCAGGTTTTTAATGATCCGTCGTTGGGAATGATTGTCAGCTACGCCGGCGGAACGACGCTGCCGAGCGGAAAAATCCTGATCATCACCGTCTCCGCGGAGAGTGACATCGCCTCGATGCGCGGCACGCTGGACTCCATCGTCGCCTCGGTCGCCCTCGTTTCGGCGCCCTGATCAGCGGCAGGGTGGTATGCCCAAGCAATGCGCAGGCATGGCGTACGTCATGATCAAGTGATCCTACTTGAAACAGTGGGAGGCAGTGTACCCGTTGGCCGCAACCAAAGTGATCGGCATGCTTACCCGACCCAATAAGGCCGGGATGTGTAAGCATGGCACCCAGAGGCTGCGCCACCCCGTGCATATGTTGGCAATCCAATGCACCCAGCCAGGATCATCGCCATTGAAACATCGGGCCGTCGAGGCTCCGTCGCACTGGCCGAGGGGGCCGCGCTGTTGGAGGTGTCGGAGTTCCCCGCCGATCGCGACCATGCCCGCGACCTTGTTCCCACGATCGACACGCTGATCCGCAAACACGACCTGTCGCCGGACGAAATCGACCAGTGTCACCTCTCGATCGGCCCCGGCAGTTTCACCGGGCTGCGCGTGGCGGTCACCTTCGCGCGGCATCTGGCCCTTGCCGTCGGCACGCGTCTCTGCGCGATCCCCACGCTCGATGTCATCGCGGAGAATTGCGCCCGGATGGATCAAGCCCCCGAACATCTCGCCGTTATTCTGGACGCGAAACAGGGGAAGGTGTTCGCCGCGGTCTATGAACGCGACGGCGATGGGTTTCGCCGCGTTGTGGAACCGAGCATGATCGAACCTGACCGATTGCTGACCAATGCACCGTCGCCGATCGCCGTTGTGGGCGAGGGGATCGACTATCACGCGGAGGTCGTCCACGCATCCGGCGCGGAGGTTCTTGATCGCACCCTGTGGCAACCTCGGGCGGCGAACGTGCATCGATTGGGATGGCGGATGGCCGAGCGTGGGGAATTGATCGAGCCTACGGAATTAACCCCGTTTTATCTGCGCCGACCGGAGGCGGAGGTATTGTGGGAGAAGCGCCAGGGCACAATTGAATTATGAGTTACGAGTAGTGAGTGTTGGGGATGGGTACCCCCGAGGTATCGATGCTGCTTCTGCCGAAGGCGTTCAGGTCAAGCTCAGTAGAAAATCACGGATGGCCTGATTGATCGGCAAAGTGATCGAGGAGATGGCCGTCCGCAGACCGAACAGAGCCGCATCTTCACGACAGGTGGCGAGTTGTAGCGTGCTCCCCAGCGTCATCGTGGCCAACAGGATCCATTTTCGAGATCGATAGAGTTTCATTTCGCCTGCCTCCGTCGCCGTGTGGGTGGAGCACTGTATTTTCACGAGGGATTACTATATCATCTATCGAGTCCGGGTCCAGCCCGATCGATGTACGGGCGAAAATGACATTCACACGACTCATCGTAAACAGGTTATCGAATCATGCAAAACTTTCCCGTCGACTTGTCAAGCGACACGCAGACGCGACCCACACCGGCCATGCGCGAGGCCATCGCACACGCCGAGGTGGGGGACGAGCAAAAGCGCGAGGATCCGAGCGTCAACCGGCTTCAGGAACAGGTGGCCGAACTCTGCGGCAAGGCGGCAGCCCTCTTCCTGCCGACCGGCACGATGTGCAACCTGATTGCCCATCACATCCACTGCCGCCCGGGCGACGAGATCATCTTCGACGCCTCCTACCATCCGGTCAACTTCGAGGGCGGCGGCCCGGCGGTCCACTCTCGGGCGTCGATCATGCCCCTCCAGACGAAGACCGGTGTCTTCACATCCGAACAGGTCGAATCGGCCATCCGCCCCCGCGATCCGCACTTTCCTCAGACCCGGCTGGTCTGCGTCGAAAACACGGCCAACCTCGCGGGCGGACGCGTCTGGACGCTCGAGGCGGTGAAGTCCGTGACCGACTGTGCCCGGCGGCACGATCTGCTGACGCACCTCGACGGCGCGCGGCTGCTCAACGCGGTCATCGCCACAGGCACATCGGCAATGGACTTCTGCGCCTGTTTCGACTCCTGCTGGATCGATCTGAGCAAGGGACTCGGATGCCCGGTCGGCGGTGTGTTGGCGGGTGATCGGTCATTCATCGACGAGGCCTGGTATCACAAGCATCGGTTCGGCGGGGCCATGCGCCAGGCGGGAATCGTCGCCGCGGCGGGGGTCTATGCATTGGAGCACAATATCGATCGACTGGCCGAGGACCATGCCAAGGCCCGAGCGCTGGCCGAAGGTCTGGCCGAAATCGACGGCATTCGAGTCGATGTCGATGCCGTGGAGTCAAACATCGTCGTGCTCGATTTGACGAAGCCGGGCCTGACGCGGGATGTGTTTCTGGAGCGTCTCGGCCCGCATGGTGTTCGGTTCAGTCCGTTGATCGAACCGGCACAACTTCGGGCGGTTACCCATCTGGACATTCCCGACGATGGGGTGGAGCGGGCCTTGGCAGCGGTTCGAAAGGTGCTGAATTGAGATGCTATCAACCTGAAAAGACGGGGTGCATATCTGACCCTGTAAGGGTCAAGGAACAATGCCCAGGGTGAAACCCTGGGTCTTGATATGTGTGATCCAACTGAGCCCTGAATGGGCGGTATGAGTGCCCGATTTCGATTCATCTTGTTCATGCTCACGGTATTCGTAATCTGATATCATGGGTTTAGGAAAAATACTGTGGACCATCCGTTTATTAAATGCCTGGAAGAACGCATCCTCGTCGTCGATGGGGCGATGGGAACGAGCGTCTATGCGCATGATTTATCCGTCGAGGCCGACTATCGCGGCTGCGAAAACTGCCCGGAGATCCTGAACGACTCGCGGCCCGACGTGGTCGAACAGATTCACCACCGCTTCCTCGAGGTCGGCGCCGACTGCATCGAGACGAATACCTTCGGCGCGAACAAGATCGTCCTTGGGGAGTTTCAACTCGAGGATCGGACTCGCGAACTGAACCGCCTCGCCGCCGAGATCGCCCGCCGCGCCGTCGAAAAGTTCAGCCTGCCCAATGCCCCCCGGTTTGTCCTCGGTTCGATGGGGCCGGGCACCAAACTCCCGTCGCTCGGTCATGCGACGTTCGACGTCTTGTGGGACAGCTACGCCGAACAGGCCCGCGGTCTGCTCGACGGCGGCGTCGATGCCTTCATCATCGAGACCTGTCAGGACATTCTACAGGCCAAGACGGCGATCTGCGGCGCGACCGATGCGATGCGCGAAGTAGGCCGAGAGATTCCCATCATCTGCCAAATGACGATCGAAGTGACCGGCACGATGCTCGTCGGCACGGAAATCGCCGCGGCCCTCGCGGCGTTGGAGGCCTTTCCACAGGTTCAGATCATTGGTATCAACTGCGCGACCGGCCCGCAGGAAATGTCGGAGCATGTTCGCTATCTGGGCCAACACTGCCGGCGGATGATCAGCGTGGTGCCCAACGCCGGTCTGCCACAGCTCGTTGACGGCAAGACGCACTACGCACTCACGCCGGACGAGCTGGCGCGGCATTTGCGTGAATTCGTGATAACTGACGGCGTGAACCTGGTAGGCGGCTGTTGCGGGACGACGCCGGAGCACATCGCCGCCGTCCATGCCGCGGTGA
>JBHHUV010000103.1:0-8576 GCA_046754005.1 Phycisphaerae bacterium
ATGCGGGCGCGGTTCTGCCTGGGATGGCCGAGGTTTTCGAAGCGGATATTCCGCCAGTCGATCCGGGCGGGTTCGAGGAATGGGGCGGGTGGGGGTCGGTTCGGGGGGGTGGACCGGGCCGGGGGCGACACCAACCGATCGCGGACGTGATAGATGATTCGACCGGGATTGGTGTTCTTCCGAGAGCGAATGACGATGGGGTTGTCGGGTTTTGACAGGAGCCGGAGTTCTCCGCGCTCGCGGCCATCGGAGCCGACGGACAGGATCGGGTAACTGTCGGGAACGGCGTGGACGAATTCGATGAGGGTTCCGGGTTGGACGGTGACGACGGCGTTCAAAATCTTCAAGTGATCCGTGATCAGGATGTGACCGGTCCAGGTTTCGTCGGTGTCGATGATTCCGCGGACGCGACGTGTGGGCGCTTCTCCCGATTGTGCCGGAACGGTTGACGTGATCAACGAGACGATTGCCAGTGCGATCGTGATGCGATGAATGCAGCGATCGGAGCGAGCGGACATGGATCAGCCCCGCAGCTCCAGATCGTGCGTTGTGAGCATTGCCTGGAAGGCTTCCCGGAAATCTTTTATTT
The DNA here is from genome assembly GCA_046754005.1 of Phycisphaerae bacterium. GTDB lineage: Bacteria > Planctomycetota > Phycisphaerae > UBA1845 > UTPLA1 > CAYXGR01. The sequence goes on from JBHHUV010000103.1 coordinate 590, forward strand.
CGTCGTCCGTCAAAGTTCGATCGTCTCGACCGATTCGGGTTCGGAGGGTGAGGCTGCGTTTGCCGTCGGGGATCGATCCACCTTCGTAGGCGTATAGAAACGAGAGGCGGCGGAGCAGAGGGTGGTTGAATGTCGCCAGTGTCCGCGCGGTGTCGACGTAGGGGTTGCCCGCGTCGGCGAGGATGCTGAAATCAAGCTCGACCTGGGGGTGCCTCGGGACGGCGGCCAGCTTTTCGTGATGGCCGATCCAGTCGACCATCGCGGAAAGATTGAGCTCGGCGACGGCGAAGGATCCTGTTTTGAGGCGTTCATCTATTTTTTGTCGGAGTGCGAGCGGGACGATGGTCACGCGGCCGATGACGTGGTTTTTCATCACGACTTCGGCGAGGCGATCGGCATCCTCCCAGGGGTTCTGTGGTTTTGAGATGCGATACTCGATGGATCGTTCGAAGATCTGGCGCGCCCAGCCGTGAAGCGTTTGTCGCATTCGATCCCACACAATGGGGTCCGCCTTTTTGCCCTGCTCGTCGACGAGGAGGCCGAGCCGTCGGTGTTGGGACTGTTCGACGGACTTGCGGCCGGTCTCGAAGACGGTGCCGATCTCGGCGAGCTGGAATCGATCGAAGTGATGGCGGTTTCGCTCGGCGAAGGCCAGGAGACCGGGCACGAGGGAGTTTCGCAGGCGTGCACAATTGTCGGCGGCGGGGTTTTTCAGGGTGATGCAGGGGCCGGGATCGAACCCGATCGTTTTCAGCCAGTCGTCGCTGTACCAAATATAGCCCTGGGTCTCGACAAAATCGCCGCCGATGCACAGATAATCCAGGGTTTGTTCTTCGAGAACCAGGATGGGGGATTCCTCGAAATGCCGGGCGGACACCCTCGGCAGGGTTGGCTCGATGTTGTCGTAGCCGATGAATCGGGAGACTTCCTCGATGACGTCGGCCTCGATCTCGATGTCTTTGGTGGCTCGATAGGACGGGGGTGTGACGCGGAGGGTGTTGCCGTCGGGTTCACACTTGAACTCGACTCGCATCAGGATTTCCGTGATTTCCTCGGGCGTGATGGCCTTGCCGATGAATCGGGCGGCGAAGGCACAGTCGAGGGTGATCGGCTCCGGCTGTTTCGGATTTGGATGGCAATCGCTGAGGGTGCCGCCGAGTTGGAGGTCGGTAAGCTGCTCCGCGGCGAGCTTGTGGAAGCGGGCGATGCCGAGGAGGGTGTTGGCCGGGTCGAGGGACTTCTCGAATCGGGCACTGGCCTCGGTTCGGTGGCCCATGGCGGTGGCAGCGCGGCGGATGGTGGCGGCGTCGAAATTGGCCGACTCCAGCAGGATGGTGTCCGTTTTATCGCTGACCTCGGTTTCGGCGCCGCCCATAATGCCAGCGATGGCCACTGACTTGTGGTTGCACTGGATCATCAGGGTGCCGTCGGGCATGGTGCGGGTGACATCGTCGAGGGTGGTGAACTTTTCGCCTGGCCTGGCGACGGCGACTTGGATGTTGGGAATCGCGGCGCCGTCGAAGGCGTGCATCGGCTGGCCGAGTTCGAGCATGATGTAGTTGGTGAGATCAACCAACAGGTCGATCGGTCGCATGCCGCAGAACGACAGACGAACCTGCATCGACAGCGGCGCGGGCTGGGGGGTGAGACCCTTCATCAGCAGGCCGGAGTAGCGCGGGCAGAGGTCGGGATCGTCGATGTCGATGGGGATTTCGGGCAGGTCGTTTTTCAACTCGTCGAACGGCGTGATGGGATAGGGCTTCAGGGGCGTTTTGAGGATCGCGGCGATCTCGCGGGCGATACCGTAGTGGCCCCAGCAGTCGGGGCGGTGGGTGATGGACTTGTTGTCTATTTCGATGAGCCAGTCATCGAACGGGGCAGTGTCGATGGGCTTGCCCGGCGCGTACGAGGGGGGGAGAAACATCGCGTTGGCCCCGACTTGCATGAGGCCGATCGACTGGCCAGCGACGATCATGCCCTCGGAGGGGCGACCGGCGGAGTCGGTGGTGCCGATGGCGTGACCGGCGAGGGTCGCTCCGGGGGGGGCGTAGATGAGGAGGTCTCCGACGGCGATGCCCGGTGCGGTGGTGAGCGAGGTGTATTTCGTACCGACGTCGACGATGACGGTTTTGAGCTTGTCCTCACTCGGTTGCTCGCGGACTGATTCGATTCGGGCCGCGAGGAGGCCTGAGAAATTGGGCACGACGTGCTCGATGCCGTCGACCTCGGCGGATGTGGTGGTGAATCGGCGAGAAAGTTCGCGTGGATCGAGATCGGGGGGGATGTTGACGAAGTCGTTGAGCCAGTTGAGTGAGACGATCATTGTGATTGATTCTCGAAGCGTTGGTGATTCTGACGGAATCATGCCCTAAAACAGGGCGCTTGTGAAGTGTGCAAGGCCGGGAAAATTCGATATCATGGTGTTGCTGAGATGCCGGTTTGGCAGATTTTGGTTTCTGGAGTTGCCTTCGAGGAATGACAGATGATTCGCAGGGCTGAAGAACCCGTCACAGTCTCACGGAATGTACTTGGGGGACCGCTTGAGACATGTTCCGCAGCACCGATCACCGGTTTTTATCGCAGCGGTTGCTGCGACGTCGGGCCTGATGACGTCGGTGTCCACGCCGTTTGTACACAAGTCACGGCCCAATTCCTCGCGTTCAGCAAAGCAGCAGGCAACGACTTGTCGACCCCCATCCCTGAGCACGGTTTCGCTGGGCTCAAGCCCGGCGATCGCTGGTGTGTCTGCGCGGCAAGATGGAAAGAGGCCCTCGACGCCGGCGCGGCCGCCCCGGTGTTCTTGGCCGCCACGCATGAAAAGGCTCTGGAGTTTGTCTCGCTGGAAGATCTGAAGAGAAATGCTGCAAGCACTTAAGTTGTCCGCGACTCAATTGACTCATTTTGTCTATCAATCCGGCAACGATATCCATAGATAATTAAATCACGACTCCGGACAGTCGCTCCGGGTTCACAAGTCCCCGCATGTCGCCGCTGTTCAGGATACGGATGTCGGCGATGCCGTATTTCATCATGGCGAGGCGGGTGAGGCCGAGGCCGAAGGCGAAGCCGGTGTATTCGTGTGGGTCGATGTTGCCGTGGCGGAGGACGTTGGGGTGGACCATGCCGCAGGGGAGGATTTCGATCCAGCCGGATTTTTTGCAGGTCGCACAGCCGGTCTTGTCGGGCAGGGTTCCGGTTCCGCCGCAGATGGCGCAGGCCATGTCGAGCTCGAAGCCGGGTTCGACGAAGGGGAAGAAACCCGGGCGGAGGCGGATCTCCACCTCTCGATGAAAGACCTCCGTCAGCAGCAGCTTCATGAAGGCGATGAGGTGGGCGATGGAGATGTCCTTGTCGATGAGCAGGCCTTCGAGCTGGAAGAAGGTGTTTTCGTGTGAGGCGTCGATGGCTTCATAGCGGAAGCAGCGACCGGGGGCGATGACGCGGATGGGCGGGCCGAAGCGCTTCATCGCGCGGACCTGGCAGGGGCTGGTGTGGGTTCGCAGGAGCCAGCCATTGGTGAGCCAGAAGGTGTCCTGGGTGTCGCGTGCCGGGTGCATCTCCGGGATGTTGAGGGCCTCGAAGTTGTAGTATTCCGACTCCATCTCGGGACCGCCGACGACGGCGAAGCCGAGGCCTCGGAAGAGCCGTTCGACCTCCCGCTGGACGATGGTGACGGGATGGAGCGAACCGTGTTGGGTGATGGGCGGTGGGAGGGTTGGATCGAAACCGGCGGAACGGGTGCGTTCGCCCGCGACATCGGCATCGCGGAGTCGAGCCTGGGCCTCTGTGAAGATTCGCTTGACCTCGATTTTTATCTGGTTGATGGCCTTGCCGGCTGGGCCTCGCTGATCGGGCGGGAACTGCTTGATCGATTTGAGGGCTTCGGCGAGAGGGCCCTTGTTGATGCGTGTTTCCTCGGCTCGGACGGCGTCGAGCGTCGGGGCCTGCTTGACGGCGGTTTCCGCATTCGTCTTGATCGTGGCAAGCAGGGTTTGAAGTTCGTCGAGGTTCATGGTGATTTCCGGGGGTCGAAAGCCGGATGTGCCGCTTTCGTGTTGAGCCTTCAGGATTTACTTGTAATACGGAGAGGCTGAGGCTGCAAGCCGTATGGCAGGTCTCGCGAGGTTGAAGTGTGCATGACAGTTAGGGCGAGACTTGTTCATCGCGTCGTGTGCGATCCATCACAGGGTGGATATGTTTGAGTTGGTTCGCCACTGCCAAGGCACGATCCAAAAGGGATCGTTCCTTGACAGTGCCACCCATTGGATCCATAGGGTTTGGGTATGCCACCCATCCACGGTTTCAGATCGTGGGTCTGATGACCCACGCTACGCTGCTGCGCAGCTACGGTTGTTTTGCCAGGATGATTTTGTCGTAGATGAGGCCTGCGAAGACGGCGCCGAGAATCGGACCGATCCAATAGACAAGCTGTTGGGAGAAGAATACCGGAAGATCACCGGAGATGAAGGCGACGATGCCGGGTCCGAAGGTTCGGGCGGGGTTCATCGCGGCGCCGGTGAGGGGGCCGCCCAGCAGAATGTCGGCGGCGATGGTCAGGCCGATGGCGAAGCCGCCGATCTTCGGGGCGCGGGGGTCGACGGCGGTGCCGAAGACGGCGAAGACGAGGAGGAAGGTGAGGGCGGCCTCGATAAGGATTGCCTTGCCCATCGAAAGGGAGGCAGGATCGTAGGCGGGGGTTCCGAGGCCGCACTTCTCGACGACGCTGAAGGCGGTATCCGTCTGAACGATGTTGATGTCTCCAAAGATCGTGAGCACCAGCAGGCCGGCGACGATGCCGCCGAGGAGTTGGGCGAGGATGTATTGAATCGCGTCGGCGGGTTTGATCCGACCGGTCACCAACATGCTGACCGTGACGGCGGGGTTGACGTGTCCGCCGGAGACGTTCATCGTGGCGGAGACGGCGATGGAGAGGATCAGACCGTGGGCGATGGCGATGGCGAGCAGGTCGACACCGGGCGCGAACCCCTTCATGGTTGCCATGCAGATGGATCCGGCCCCGATGAAACAGAGTGCAAACGTCCCGATGGCTTCGGCCATGAGCTTGGAAAGATTGGACATGGATAGACCTCGTTATTGAGCGCAGCATTCCGTACGCGCCGCGCCTTCCAGGGTTCGGATGGGAAGTGTCATCAATTCGCCGACGGTGGGAGGGCCTTTCCCCAACGCCAGTGCGCCGCAATTGCGAGGCAATCTAGGATGGCTCGTGCCGGCTGTCAAGATGATTTGGGAGTCGTGGCAGGTTCGAGTGGCTGAAGCTATACTTCGTTCGATCCCGGCGGGATTCAGTGACGGATGAATCTGAACGGAAATTTTTCAGGCGAGATACTGTCCATGACGCATAACATGATTCACTTCACCATTATCGCGCTGTGCGCGATCGGGTTCGACTCCCATCGAACCGCTTCTGGATTTTCCGGCGTGGATGGGCGTGTTGCATTGATACCGTGCGCGGTTCAGGACGGCGCTCCTCCCCAGTCTATGCCATCGCTCACGATTGAATATGTCGATCAACCCGCGTCTTCATCGCGCCGGCGCGCTCGTCGCCGCCGGATGCCTGGCTACAAGGTCGCCCCGGTGAAAAACGGCGGGACGCTCGTGGGGACTGTTTTATTCAATGGACAATCGCCCGACGCGCGGAAGATCGACATCGTGAAGGACCACGAGGTGTGCGGGAAGCGGAAGACGAAGGTTTCGCTGATCCAGTCGGACGAGAAGGGTCGCGTGGCCGAGGCGGTGGTTTATCTGGCGGATATCAAGCAGGGGCGGGGGTTTATAAGGCCTCGGAAGAAGCCGCCGGTGATTAACCAGCATCAATGTACCTTCGTTCCTCATGTGCAGGCAGTTAGAATCAAGGAAGATGTGGAGATCCTCAACAGCGACACCGTGGCCCACAATATCAACGCGACGCAGCGGATCTATACATTATTCAATATTTTGCAGCCGCAGAAAGAAATGCGTGCGACAAAGCAGTTCAAGAAACCCGGGCTTATCAGCCTGCGATGTAATGTTCACGCCTGGATGCAGGGCTGGTTGTGGGTGTTTCGGCATCCTTATTATCAGGTCACGGGTTCGGACGGTGCTTTTCGACTGGAAGACATACCGGTTGGGAAATATGAGTTGGCGGTCTGGCAGGAACATCTTGGGGTTCAATACTTTTCGGTGGATGTGAAGGCGGGTGAGACGGTGACGGTGCCGGTTGAACTGATGGAGAAGCAGAACGGGGGAAAACGTCAAAACGTCAAAACGTCAAAATGATCCAGGTGTGTTTGGCGCTCCATGAGGGGGATTATTAGTAGTCGAACGGTGACCGCTTCCTTATGGGCGTGGCTCTGATGGGGTGCGTCTCACGTAGCACGGCATGTTTACCCACCCCGATAAGGCTGGAGTGTGTAAGCATGGCACCCGGCACCCTATGGCTCTGATGGCACCCGGTACTTGGAGACTATGGCCCATGCCATTATTGAAGGAGTGGAAGATGTTCAGAATGATTCCTATTGCTATTGTGTTTATATCGATGATCGCGGGATCGACTGGGGCCGTGGCGGCGCCGAAAGGCAAGCCGGGTCTCGAGCCGTTGCCGCCCGTGGTGGTTCCCGCGGACAATCCACAATCGGCCGAGAAGATCGAATTGGGCAAGATGCTTTACTTCGATTCGCGTCTATCCGGAGACAGCAGTATCGCCTGTGCGAAGTGCCATGTGCCGGAGAAGGGCTGGTCCAATGGATTGCAGATGTCGGACGCGTATCCGGGCACCAAGCACTGGCGGCATGTGCCGACCATTTTGAATGCTGCGTATTTGAAGCAGCTTTTCTGGGATGGGCGGGCCGGGAGCCTGGAGAAGCAGAGCCTCGGGCCGATCGAGGCGCCGATTGAGATGAACCAGAACTTTGCACACCTGACGGAAAAACTCAGCGGGATTCCATATTACAAACAGACGTTTAAGAAGGTGTTTGACAGCGACGTGACGACGGAGAACCTGGCGAAGGCGATTTCCGCGTTTGAGCGGACGATCGTCTCGAAGCCGGGTCCGCTGGATCGATATCTTCAGGGCGACAAACAGGCGCTGACTGAATCACAGAAGCGGGGACTGGCGCTTTTTTCGGGGAAGGCGAACTGCATCGCCTGCCATCATGGCCCCCTTTTGACGGATCAGAGTTTTCATGCAACCGGCACCCCGGAGATCGATCCGTTAAAAACCGAGACGGATCGGATTTCAACGCGGCATTTTTTTGCGAAGGTCAACGGGTATCCTGAGCCGCGAACGGTGGATGCTGATTACGGACTCGAATTCATTACGAAGAAATCGTCGGATCGAGGCAAGTTCAAGACGCCGTCGTTGCGGGAACTTCGCTGGACGGCGCCGTATATGCACAATGGGGCATTCGAGACGCTGGAAGATGTCGTCGAGTTTTATATGCGTGGCGGCGGGAAGCACGCCAACAAGGATAAACGGCTCAAGAGGTTTGAACTGAGCGATTCTGAATTCGACGATCTGTTGAATTTTCTGGATGCGCTGTCGTCGGAGAAGCCGCTGCTGGTGGAGAAGCCGGAGCTTCCGAAGAAGGCGGATGGGACTTTGTAGTTTTCAGAAACCAGTAGCCAGTTTTTTGAAGACGGTTACCGCACAGTGGGGACCAAAAAGGGAGTCTCGGTTCAGCAGTTTCCGGCACCGGCAAGCAGAGCTTGCCGGTGGCACCCCAATCGCTCTACTTGAAACAGTGGCACACAAGCAGGGATCCGGTACGCCATACCCGCGCCTGAAGGCTTGGGCATGCCACCCGATCGGATCACCGGTCGCACGTGGCGTCAGGGGTTGGCCGTTAATACATTGATAAACAATTGGATGTCGTCGGCGTTGATCTGGCCGTCTACGTTCATGTCGGCCGGGCAGTTATCGGGTGGGCTGTTTGTTCCGACGAGGATGTTAACGAATGGGGCAATGTCATCGATACTGACAATTGCATCG
>JBHHUV010000104.1:0-8461 GCA_046754005.1 Phycisphaerae bacterium
GAGGGGATCCTCAAGGGGGTCTATCGCTACGAGCGCTGCGATCGCAAACGGAATCGCCCACGGATCCACCTGTTCGGCAGCGGGGCGATCCTGAACGAGGTGATCCGCGCAAAACAAATGCTCTCCGAGCGATTCAAGGTCTGTGCCGATGTCTGGAGCGTCACGAGCTATCAACAATTGCGGCGGGATGCCTTGGCGGTCGAGCGATGGAATCGGCTGCACCCGGCCGACAAACCAAGAAAGTCCTACTTCGAAAAGCAACTGGAGCACGATCCCCACCCGATCGTTGCCGCATCCGACTATGTGAAGCTCGTACCGGAGCAACTGGCCCGTTTCGCGCCGGCTGAATTCGTCGCCCTCGGGACCGACGGCTACGGACGCAGCGATTCCCGCGAGGCCCTGCGCCGATTCTTCGAGGTCGATGCCGAGTCGATCGTGATCGCGGCTCTGTCGCTGCTTGCCCGACGGGGTGAAATAGCAACTGAGGTAGTCTCCGGTGCGATCGAGTCGTTCGAACTCGAAACGGACCGATCTGACCCGGCGCGGAGCTGACTTGCGAAAAGCGAATAGCGACAATCTGGGCATCGCGGCCCTGGCCGGTTTGGCTTTGTCATGTTGGATGGTGGGTTGCGCGGAACTCGTGCCGAAGCCCGAGGTTGACCTGGCAGCGGAGAGAGAGGAAATCTATGCCCGGACCGAAGGCGTTTTCACGCGCGGATTCTTCTACAAGCCCCGGGAAGATGAGTCCTTGCGCGAAACATTCCAACTCGCTCCGCTCATCGTGCAGGAGTTAACCGGAAACGCTGCCGAACCGCCCGAGGACGATCGGATCGCCAACGGTTATCTCTCATTTCACACCGACCGGCCGGTGGTGTATTTCAACGCATCGATCATTCAGATGAACGGTCAGAACCATGACCAGATAAGCTTTTCCTGGTTTTATCCCCTACGAGTGGAACACGATTACATCAGATGGCGCGGCTGTCGAATGACTCTGGATAGCGATGGCTTTCCGATCATCTGGGAGGTGCTAGGTTCTGGGCTCGCTCCGGAGACGCTCTATGTCTCCAAGTCCCTGGAACGCGCCGCGGCCGAGGCGTACGGCCCGCCGCTGGCCGGCCGGCGCTACTCGATCGAGACCGAGACTCACAGTCACCCGGATGTCCTAGTGACCCGAATCCTGGATGACGGCCCCCAGCCGATGGGGCCGTTCGTCTATCTCACGGCCGAGAACCTGAAGGTCATGACTTTCACCTGCCGATGCATGCCATCCCAGGTCCGCGACCTGCCACACTGCGCTTATTACGAACTGCGGCCCCTTTCGGAACTCAAGACGATCAAGCGAAATCCGGCACGACTCAATCGCATGCTCCGCCTGCCACAATCATTCTGACTTCCCACCGGCGGAGCCACCTCCGATAACGGAAGATCCTTCGATCCCTTCAAACTATCTGTCAATGCCCTCTCATAACCCCCTCACTTGTGGGGAGGTTACGGCGGAGTAGATTCGCAAGACCTACCTGACCATGGCACGTCTTGATAAGTCTGGAATTCCCCTCGTGAATCTGGCAACCTGATCCAATCGCCAGCTACAGTCGGCAGCATGTTGAGCCGAAACAGGTATGCGGAACCGGCGGGAAGAATTCAGGTTATCAGGCGACGGGCAGGCCCCTGAGGGGCGAGTTTGAGATGATCGGAGTACATGCATGGATGTGAAATTCGTCAACGCATTTGTCGGCGCAATCTCGAATGTCTTCAAGACAATGTTAAGTACGGAAGTTCAAGTCGGAAAACCCACGATCAAGAATGCCGAACTCGTTTCGGCGGAAGTTTCTGGAATCATCGGTTTGTCGGGTGAAATTCAGGGTTGTGTGGTCCTGAGTTTTCCCGGAGATGCCGCCTGTGCCGTGGCCTCGAAATTCGCGGGTGTGGATCTCAATATGGACAATCCCGATTTTCCAGACGCTATCGGAGAGTTGGCGAACATGGTGGCCGGCAACGCAAAGAAAGACTTCACCGGCTATGAGGCCAGCATCTCGCTTCCCAGCGTGATTATCGGCAAGGGCCACAAGGTTTCGCAATCAAAGGCATGGCCCTTTCTGGTGATCCCCTGCAAGACATCACTCGGCACTTTCAATGTGGAAGTGGCCCTGATCACGAGTAAGAAGCCAGCAATGGCGGGAGCGCCGGCATGAAGATTCTGTTAGTTGACGACTCCAGAACCATCCGCAACATTCAAAAGAACACCCTGAAAACCCTGGGGCATGAGGACATCGCGGAGGCCGCGGACGGTCTGGAGGCTCTGAGCTTTCTCGCCAACACCCGACCGGAACTGATGTTGGTCGACTGGAACATGCCCAATATGGACGGCATCACCCTGATCAAAAAGGTCCGCGAGACGGACAAAACCCTGCCGATCATCATGGTCACAACAGAGGCGGAAAAATCGCGCGTGATCGAGGCCGTCAAGGCAGGCGTCAACAACTACGTCGTCAAGCCGTTCACCGCCGAAACACTCGCCGACAAAATCAATCAGACCATGGCCAAGGTCGCCGCCTCCGCGTGAGCACGCCAACCCGGCGACAGGGTCATGAGTCCTTGGCAGGATCGGTGAATGGCCGGATCCGATCGGCTCTATGGACCCGTGAATCATGAATGGGGTGATCGAACATCGATGAGCACTGTCCTTGATAACGCACTGAATACGTTTGTGGACGAGGATCGAATGCGGGCCTACATACAGCCCGCGAGGGGGGGCGATCCTTGTTCCATTCAGGCCAAGTCCGTCGCCGCGGCCCTGATAGCCGCCAAAATTGAGATCAACGACCACGTTAAAAAACGAATTCGCGCATTCGTGGATAAGGCTGCGACGTGCAAGGGACAAATTGAAAAATTTCTGATCGCCGAGGCGCGGATTCCGGTCGAGGCGCGGGATGGCGAATTTCTATGGGACCGCGCACTTTGCGCGATCGATGGGAATGCCGAACCGAAATCCAAGAACAATCAGGAAACGCTTGAAGATGAGATCGCATCGAGAATCATCTGTTCCGCGATCGTCGTGGAATCCTCCACAATCATTGGAAAGGTGATCCCGCCCCAATCGGGGCATTCTGGCGCGGACGTACTCGGGAACTCCTTGGCGCCGAAGAAAGGCACCGGCGTGCCTGTCGAAATAGGGGACGGCGTATCACTTGCGGAGGATGATGTCACCGTTGTGGCAATCCGAAAAGGGCGCGTCGTGTATGACCAGGGTAGAATTTCGCTCCACGAAGTCATCGCAATCGATCGAGACATCAAACCGGGTACGAACAAAACGGATTGGGACTCCGACGTCATCATTCGGGGAGACGTGGGCCATGGAGCCAGTATCGCGGGCGAACGTTCCATCATCGTGACCAATACAGTCTGTCCGGCGGAGGTGCGGGCCGGCGAGAACATCATCGTGTATTATGGGGTGATCGGTCAGGGCAAGGGACGAATACAGGCCGAAATGGATGTGACCGCCAAGTTCTGTGAGGAAGCGGATATCCACACGGGCAGGGACATTCTGATCGGCAACAATGTGGTGAACTCGCGCCTTCACGCCGGACGCTGTGTTCTCGCGCCCGGCGCTCCAATCATCGGAGGTGAAATCCGCGCGCGTCTAGGCGTCGAAGCACATACCCTGGGCAGCGATAGTGGCCTTCAGACGCGCATTGGTGTCGGTGCCTCAATGGAAGTCATCCAACAGGCCGCCGAACTGGACGAAGCCAACCGGGAACGAAAAGAAAAGCTGGAAAAACTTCAGGCAGCGCTTGTCCCCTTGCAGGCCAACCTGAAACGGCTCGACTCCATGCAGAAGGAAAAAGCCACCGAACTCTGTTTTCTCGTCTCCGAAATGGAGACCGAAATCACCGAGGTTGAGGAACGCCGAAAGAAATTGCTCTCACAGGCGAACGAAGGCGCATACATCAACGTCCATTCAACCATCCATGAAGGGGTGCAACTGATGATCGGAGACCGCGTCACGATCGTGAATCGCCCAATCGACGGCCCCGTCCGAATTGAACGACGCAAAATCCGCGGCGCGACGGAATTGGTGGCAATCTACGATCACAATCGAGGCGTCGCCGTCCTCAAGAACAAACGCATCGGCTAACGCACATTCCTTACACTCCCGTACCAGCAGTCCATTCCATTCGTGTTGACGCATGGGAGCGGCGTAGGATGGGTCGCCTGACCCATCTGTTGATCATGCGGACCAGCTTGGGTGCCCCATCCTTTCTCAATAGTGGGGAGCATCGGCGTCCCGCCGGTCGTTTATTCTTTGTTTCGATGGGTGGCACGGTCTAGCGACGCAGTCGTTAGGCCGTGGCTCTTACGAGCAGCGTAGGATGGGTCATTGACCCATCTGTTGATCATGTGCCGAATAACAAGTGTACCACTGCTTCAAGCAGTGCAACCCCCGTGTGCCACTGGGGCCATGACAATTCAATCGTCAAGGGTCAATCGCCCCGTAGGGGCTGCAACATGTCAGCCCAGGGCAGAGCGATAGCGGCTCTTAGCCGCTTGAGCGCCGCCCTGGGTTATCGCGATCAAAAAACACCTAGCCCTGAAAGGGCGTTACAACGGAATAGCCCGATTGAACCGGACGAGCTGCGTAGGATGGGTCATCTGACCCATCTGTTGATCCTGTTGGTTGCCATATCCATTCTCAAAAGAAAGGGTTATTTTGTTTGGGTTGTTGTTATTTCGACATTTCGACGTTTCGACGTTTTCATCGGCATCAATTCCTGGATCGACGACACCGTCTCCTGCACCTTGGATAGGGCGGTGGTCAGTTCCAGGTGTCTCCCTTCAGCCCGAAGAATGTCGGTCACCAGTTGAATCTGCCGCTCCCGAAGCTGCCGATCGATGCGATGAACCAGATCGCGACGTTGCTCGAGTTGTCCATTGAGCGAACCGTTCATCGTCTCCAGCGCTTGACGTGTTTCTTCCGCCGCTTCACGCACATGGGACAGCGACTCCCGTGCTGCCTCCACGGTGCCGATTCGTTCCAGGACGCCATCCAAGCGTCCAAGCAGTGTGTTCGCCCGTTCCTGCTCCGACGACATACGGCCCGCTCGCTCGTCGATACCGCGGAGGATGGATTCCCCACGGTCACACAACGATTTCAGTTCGTCAACGTTTGTGGATATGTCTCGTGCCTCTTGAAGCAGGGATTCCAGCCGTGTGATTTGAGATGCGTGTGTCGTTTTGTCGCGATTCAGCCCTGAATCTCGGTGGCGACAGGCCCGAACCAGAATCTCCAGGCCCGCGATCAGATCATCTTCCGATTCAGCATGCGATCGCCTTTTATTCGGTTGGGGAATGCGCAGGTTCACTGAGCTAATCAACCTCCGGCAATACGCGCGAACACTCGGACCGTGCATGCGCGTGATGTGCTCCGCCAGTCGGTCTTCCAGATCCCGGACGCGTTGAGTCCAACCGCGGTTGGAAATAAACAAGGCCAGCACCGACAGTGCGGTCGCAAGACCGAGCGCGACCGCGGCGATAATCCCCGCCCAGGTGTCCGCGCCTGCACGTTCGCCTAACTCAACGAGTCTCTGCCAAATGTTTGAATCCGCCGGCATATCGGAATAATCGACAGGATCACAGAACGACGTCGGCTATCGTTTTCGATGATACAGAACCCGGCCAGGACATCAGCAGTTCAGAGAAGGACTATCGGACTGTTCGGGATATCCTGATCCAAGGGATGCGCCCCTGGTGGGTAGGGATCGGATGTGATTCGACCGGGGGAAAGAATAATCGGATGTTCCGGTTGCGAGACATATGCGATAGACTGGCAAGACCGTATAGCAGGATCGATTCAAGGAGCCTCGTCACCCCGCGCACAGTTCCAGCATGAATGGAATTGCCCCTCAATCATCTCCCCACAGGTCGGACACCACCACGGCTCGGGCTTGGTGAAGGCCCACCCACATTCGGGGCAGACCGGGCCGGGCGAACCACGCAGGTCATACCCGCATGCGCCACAGACCTCCGGATTCAAGGTGTCGCGTTTCTGGGATTCGTGTTCGAGGATCAGCCTGCGAGCGTGTTCTGCGTTCTCCTCGGATACATGAACGGTTGCCTCGGTCTCGGGGCCGAATGGCAACTCTCCCCGCACCGAAAGGAGCGTCTCTCCGTGGACGGTCGCATCGATGCCGTGTTCCGCAAGCAGTCCCCGGATCAGTTGAATATCCACCATTGAATCGGATGAGAAGATCTTGATCATGTAGACTAACCTGCTACGATACTTCAGAGTTGACCCACTGATCGAGTCTCACAGGATACTTGATCCCGCTTCATTTGTACAGGCGTATCACCAGGGGAACGCACCGATGGGTCCATGACAATTCAGGCGGGCCAGTGGCACCGGTTTCCAACAGCATGGGGAGCATCGGCATCCCGCCGGTGCGTTGCTGTTGTTTTTTGTTTTTGTTGACGAGATCGAATTAGAAAAGCCCGGCTGAAGCCGGCTTCGGGGAATTATGAATGGCGCCCACCACCGACTGAAGTCGGCGGCAAACAAAAAACTGCCGGCTGAAGCCGCAAGAGAACCCGCGGATTCTGTCATGGACCACGCTCCGATGTGAGCGAATGTATTTAACAGGAGGCATACGATGGCAAATCACCTGCTGGACACCGGCATGGCCGCACTGAGTTTTTCGCGACAGGCGACAATGTCGCTGATCGACACCCTGTCGGAAGACCAGTTCCTACATCAGCCGATCGCCGGTGCGAACCACGCGATGTGGATCATGGGCCATCTGGCCTGCAGCGACGAGTATTTTCTGAACAAACTGGGCGGCAAGCCCTTCGACAAGTTCGAGGCATGGGAGACGAAGTTCTTCATGAAATCGAAGCCGACGGCGAATGCCTCGGACTACCCCCCGATCGCGGAGGTCAAGGAGGCACTCGCATACGGTCGCGAACGGCTGGTCGGTTGGTATGGCACACTCGACGAGGCCACGCTTCTGTCGCCACCTCCCGGCGACCTCAAGGACTTCGCACCCACGCATGCCGCCCTGTTGTCGACGATGGCCTGGCACGAGGGCTTGCACATGGGCCAGTTGACAGTCATCCGCAAAAGCCTGGGACTGGCGCCAGTCTTCGGCTGATCGAATCCAACACCGCCGGAGTGGCTTACCAAGCAAAAACGCGGTGGAGTGGCATACCCAAGTCATTGAGGGCGACCAAGACGGGAGCATGATTGCGGGCATCGTGTGTACCAGTGGTAAATTGTGTATTGTTCTGAACCGGGGCAAGAGCATCCCGCTCCGAAGGAGCGCAGGCGCATGGCCACGGGTGAAGCGAAGCGGAACCCGTGGGTTAAGGTGCAAAGTGCTTCATCATGTCGCCCTGAAAGGGCGAGGGCTGCGTGCGTGCTTCGTTTCAGGGCGCAGAGAACTGTTGGGAGAAGGGAACAGGCCAATCGCCCCGAAGGGGCCGCAACATGTCAGCCCGGGGCAGAGCGCAGTGCCGCCCTGGGCCAGCAGCCCACACACACTCACAGCCCTGAATGGTCGTTACAACGGAATAGCCCGATTGAACCGAACGAGATAACCCCCGATTCTGTCATGCACCCCATCACTCACGATGGAGCGGGAATCGTCTTGGGACCGGCCTGCACAACGGGTATAATGGCCCGATTGCACAATGTCTCGTTGTTGATAACTGAGGCCTGCGTTCTTCTATTACACCGGAACCATTCTGGGCGATCCCGCGCCCTGACATCGGATAATCGATATGGGCGAACACGAGGTCTCCAACGAGGTCGACGCCGGCGAGCGGCGCCAATACATGCAGCGCCTCCTGACAGACGTGCAGGCACTCGAGGAGATGCTCGCGCGGGGCATGCTCGAATCCGGTCGAAGCCGTATCGGCGCCGAGCAGGAACTGGTCCTGATCGACTCGGCCTATCGACCGGCCCTCTGCAACCTGGAGATCATCCGCCGCCTCGACGATCCGATCTTCACAACCGAGCTTGCCCGATTCAATCTCGAATTCAACTTGCCCCCGCTGTCGCTGTGCGGTGACTGCCTTCGGCGGATGGAATCCCAGATCAAGACAAGCATAGACAAAATCCGTAAAGTCGCCGGTGAGATGGGCGTCGATGTTCTACTCGTCGGCATCCTCCCGACCCCCGAACCCTCCGACCTCGTCCTCAGCAGTCTAACTCCAATGCCGCGTTACGCCGCGCTAAACGAGATGCTGATGGATCTTCGTGGTGGGCCCTATCAATTCGTGATCAAGGGGGCCGACGAGTTGCGAGTCAGGCAGGATTCCGTCATGCTCGAGGCCTGCAATACCAGCTTCCAGGTACACTTTCAGGTCTCTCCCGAGGATTTCGCGCATCTGTATAACACGGCCCAGGCGATTTCCGCACCCGTGCTCGCCGCCGCGTCGAATTCTCCCATCCTATTCGGCAAACACC
>JBHHUV010000105.1:0-8451 GCA_046754005.1 Phycisphaerae bacterium
GCCCTTTCAGGGCGAGTTGATGAAGGACTACGCACCTTTATCCACGGGTTCCGCGTCGCGGGGCTGCGCCCGCGCAACGCTCCACCCGTGGCTACAGTCCGCGACCCCTTCGGGGCCGAACAGTCTTCACTGTCAGGTGCTAAGGTAATACTGAGCGTTGTCATACGAAACGGTCCATAACGGTTCGGACGGATCATCAGATTCAAGCGCGTTGGAGTCCACCGGGAAACAGGTATCTGAAGTGCTCGCTCAATAAAAAGGGCCGGCATCAGCCGGGCATTTTAATTCGATCTCGCCAACAACAACAAAAACAACAGCGACGCACCGGCGGGACGCCGATGCTGCCCATGCAACTCCGGGTTCCCTCGCTGCCTGAAATGCCATGGCCCCGTACACGCCGGAGGGCGTGATTCACCCTCTCGCTCACCCTTTTTGACTTGGCCGCGCAGCTCCGCTAGAATCCGCCCGTTGACTCGACCGGCGTAACTCGACATTGGTTCGATGCCGCGTTGATTGATTGCAAGCATCCTCGATGGTTGAGGGGCGCAGAGAAAGAAGAGGAGAATCACGACATGGCCGGTCCCGACACGATTGAGTTCACCGACGCCAACTTTGAAACCGAAGTCCTGCAATCCGATGTGCCGGTCCTGGTGGATTTCTGGGCCGAGTGGTGCCCGCCGTGCAAGGCGCTGGGGCCGACGATCGATGAACTGGCGACCGAGAACGCCGGCAAGGTCAAGATCGGCAAGATGGACACCGAGGGGAACTCCGCGACGCCGATCAAGTACAACGTCACCAACATCCCGACCAACATCCTGTTCCACAAGGGGGAAATCGTTCAGAAAATCGTCGGCCTCGTCGGCAAGAAGGAATTCCAGGCCGCCATCGACAGTCTGCTCACACGCTCGGCATAGATCTTGTGGCACCGGTTTCCAACTGGTGCGAATCCCGTAGAGCCACGGACTTCCAGTTCGTGCGGCCATCATCATCCAGCCGCCCCCAAGCCTGCATAGGACCAATCCCCCGATCACCCGAATCTTGTTCATTTTCTTTTTCTACGGGCGTAGTTCTGAGCTATTCCAGTCACCAGTAGCCTTCCGATCAGGAAGCCCGTTGAAACGGGCTGAATGGAGTGGGGGTGCGTTTACCGGCCCCAAGGGGCCGGCCTGAAGCCCGCTTTCAGTGGTGGGGAAGCCCCGTGAACGGGGCTTGTTGGAATCCCTTTCGCCGTGATTGAATCATGAAAGTCCGGCTGAAGCCGGCTGAGTGGAATTGAATTTGGCACCCACCACCGGCTGAAGCCGATGGCAAACAATAAAACTACCCGGCTGAAGCCGGCATGAAATCCGCTGATTTTGTCATGGACCCCGTTTCACCTCCCCAACAATTCTCGAACCTTTCCCCCCGGATCCTCCGCACTCATCAGCGTCTCGCCCACTAGGATCGCCGTTGCGCCCCATCCCTGAATCGCCAATACATTGTCCCGCGTCTTGATTCCGCTCTCGGCCACGAAGGGCGTGTCGGCATCCAGTGCCTCGGCCAGTCGCCGCGTCGTGTCCAGGTCCGTCCGCTGCGCGTGCAAATCCCGATTGTTGATCCCCAGGATCGACCGCCGATCGGCCGACGCGCATGCCCGAACCGCCTGCAGTTCCTGCTCATTGTGGACCTCGATCAGCGATGCCATGCCCAGATCAAAGGCCAGCCGGCTCCATGCGTCGATCTTTTCGGCGGGCAATACGGCGGCGATGAGCAGGATCGCGTCCGCCCCGGCTGCCCGGCTCTCATACACCTGATAGTCATCAACCATGAAGTCCTTCCGCAGGACCGGCAGCGCGACCGCGGCCTTCACCGCCGCGATGTACGAAAGATCCCCTTGAAAGTAGGGCCGATCCGTCAACACGCTCAAGGCCGACGCCCCGCCTTGTGCGTAGGCCCGGGCGATCGCCGCCGGTTCGAAGTTTGACCGGATCAGTCCCGCCGAGGGTGATGCTCGCTTGATCTCGGCGATCAGCCGAACGCCCTCATCCGAGGATGCGACGGTCGAATAACAATCGCGCGGCGGGTCGGCCTCGGCCACGGCATCTCGAACGGCCTCCAAGGGTCGCGAACGCTTTGCCGCCGCGACTTCTTCGCGTTTGGTATCGACGATTGTTTCCAATATAGTGCCGTTCATTCGAACACGCGTACTCGTTCCATGACAGCCAGCCTCAATCGCCACTGTATTGACGGAATCCCGGCGTCGCAACCAGCCCCATGCCCAACGACTTGTCGACCATCGAGATTGCCGAGTGTATCCTTCTCGGCACGGGCATCCTCCTGATCCTCGGCGTCGCGATCCATCTGTCGCGGCGCGACCAGTGGGCAGCCATCTTCCGGTTTCCGACCGCCCCCGAGCACGACATCACTTTGCTCGATCTGCTCGTTTCGATCTATGCCTTCGCCGCCATGGCCTCGCTGACGGTTTCCCTCCTTCTCGCCGTCTGGGGGCCCGAGGCGGCCGATGGTGCCGCAGCCTCTCAGCCCGCGGAGGATGGCTTGATGTCGCCTTACCGGGTCCTTGGCATCCTCTCCGGACAGGTCGTGACGACCGCCATCCTGTTGGTCATCGGCTCGATTCGTTTTCGGCAGGGGCTTCGCGGCTGGGGCTTGAGGGTGCGTGCGTTCGGTCGGCGCGTCCGGACGGCCGCCCTTGCCTACGTCGCCCTGTGGCCTGTCTGCTACGGGGTTCTGTTGATGGTTACCTATGTCTATTCATTCTTCCCCGCGCACGAGATCATCGAGCATCCCTCGATCCGGGCTCTTCGAGACGGAACGGCGCCTCTCTATGTGGTTGTTTTGACGATTGTCAGCGCCGTATGCCTGGCGCCCCTCGTGGAGGAACTGCTTTTTCGTGGGTTGATCCTTCCGGCGTTGGAACAATCGCTCGGCTCGACGGGAAAGGCCGTGGTCTTCAGCGGAATCGCCTTCGGGTTGGTGCACTTACAGGTGGCCCATCAGGTTCCGGCGCTGGCGGTGCTGGGCATGATTTTGGGATATGCCTATGCGAAGACTCGATCGTTGACGCTTGTCATTCTCATGCACGCCATCTTCAACGCCAAGACGATTCTTTGGCTCCTGCTCAGCGGGAGTGAATGAGCCTTTCACATGGCGTTTTTATTGCGAGGAATCAATCCCCTTCCGCGAAGCGCATGCTTACCCGGCCCATGAGGCCGGGCCGTGTAAGCATGGCACCCGTTGCTTTGGGTTATTGATTATTACGCGGATATAAAACTTCATCCACTATTCTGTCTAGAATACTATTGTCTGGCGGGTCAGGGGGAAGGGCCTGGGGCTCGGCTGGGGCGGTAATCTCTTGCGGGTGGTTGGACACAGTGGGGTCGGTACAAATCTTCAGCCGCCGGAGCGCGAGGAGGGTTTGAGTGGCGGATTTGTGTGCCTGGGTGAGTTGGAGGATGGTAGAGGATCTGGGGGGATTGTCTGGATCGTTGATGATCTCCAACAGGCGCGCGGCGATGAGGTCTGGAAGGATGGTGTGGACGTTCAGGTCGTCGGGGAATGCGAGTGCGGCGTTGTGTATGAACTCGAATTCGAGCCTGATCCTCCGGGCGTAACGGTAGAAGGCGGTAAAGCTGACACCCATCTCGGGGAGCTGGAAAAAGGCGAAGATTTCCCTGTAGGTGGGGGGATCGCGTTCGATGATCGAACGATCGAGATGTCTTCGCAGGGAGGGGGATATTTTTTTTAAGATAGAACTTTTTCCCCAGTTATCGGTCGTTTGCTGGCTTGATTGAGGCATTTGATTGGCTCCCAAACTGGTGAACGTAGGGTGAAAAAAAATTTTTAAGTGGAAAAAGCCGGAACAAGCCGGAAATTCAAATGGGGGTGCCCCTTTTTGACTCTGGTTTCAATCCATTCCTTACCTGCCTCCTTTACGCCCAGTAGTCTTGCTCAGTGTTCCTTCTTCGGAAACGTCGAAACGTCGAAATAAAAACAGAAACAACAACAACAGAAGCAACAAAAATAACGAGATTCGGGTGATTGGGGATTGGGTGGTGGACGGTGTGGAAGACCGGCTGAAGCCGGCTTGGGAGCCTTTCGGCGGGTAGGTGGGACCACCGACTGAAGTCGGTGGCAAACGGGGGCCGGCTGAAGCCCGGCCAGGTGATGGTGAGTCTTGCTGATTTGTGGGTTCAACAGCTGGGACTGATGACCCATTCTGCGCGTTGTTAATAGAAGAGCGTCACCAACAGGTGCGGCTCCTTCGTCTTTCCCTCGAACGTGCCTACCGTTGAGTTTGAACTCTTGATGAATACATCCGGATGGGCGTCGATCCATTCGTTGATTAGATCGTCCATGTGGGCCAGCCCGGCCTCGGTCAGCTTTCCGTGAAACGTGCGGACGCGCGTCGCCGGTTCGTCGTGTGCCATCAATTGACGATTGAACGAGTCCCTGTGTGCGCTGGAGAGCGCCCCGTCTCGTTCGAAGCTGCGGATCTTGCTCGTCCCCGTCACGGGGGCCTCCGCCTCGCTGACGAGCGACAAAGTCTCGTCCGCGATATCCTTTTCTCCATCGTGCACGGCGGGCATCCAGACGCCCCCCGACGTGGTTCCCAGATCCGCCGACGAGCCGGAATCCGTCAGATCCTGCCTAGGGTCCGATGTCTCGACCTGGGCCGATTGCGCGACGGTGGCCGGCTGACCGACCGTCTGGGCCTGCATCGCCGCATTCCGCGCCGCCATCAGTTCCCGTCGCTTCTGGTCGACGCACTGTGGGCACAGAAGCACCCCGGCCACGAGACCGGCCTGCTTGTGGATGATCTGCTCGGGTGTGATCACCCCGCCGCACCCCTCGCACGATTTATTGTTGGCGCCCTCTGTCATCGCGTCGTCCTCCCGCCGATCGGTTATTTGTCGCTCACCATCATGCTACCCTCGGACCTTCCAGTATAACGTCCGGGGGAGTCTCGTTTCAAACCGGGCGTATTTTGATGGATATGCCCATGGTGTGCGCCATGCTCGTGCCTTGAGGCTTGGGCATGCCAGCCTCCGGCTCGCCACTGCCAAGGCTCGATCCAAAGGGGATCGTGCCTTGACAGTGCCACCCTTTCGGTTGGGCATGCCAGCCGGTTGGAGGTATGAGGCGTTTCGACGATTCGGGTTTACCCCCCCAAGGTCCGCAGGACGATCACCGCTGCCCAGATTGCCATGACGCCCGTGGCGCCGCAGCCGAGGATGCAGCCGATCAGCGCCTGCGCAGCCGATGGGATGCGCACCATCGTCAGGGAGATCGCCGAGCCGAGCAGCAGCGCGCAGACGGCCGGCAGGGGCCGCACCCAGGCGAAATCTACAATTGACAAAGTCGCCAGAACGCCGAGGGAAACGAACCTGAGCAGGGGGTAGGACAGGGTCACGCGATGGGCCGAACTGATCAACACGATCAGGATCACCGCACCCGCGATCAGGGCCCCATACCAGGTCCAACGATCCGGCTCGGCCTGCGTGGCCAGCGCGCAGGTGTGATAGGCGGCGATCGACCAGGCGAAGATCAGGAGCATCCACCGAGACGTCACGAAGCGATTGCGAACCAGCCGATCTCCCAGTGACTTGTCGTGGACCACGGTCTCCATCACGGGAAGCCGGCCGGATTCATCGGTCAGGTCGGCCTCTTCCGAGACGGATTCGCCGCCGATGGAGGCCTGATAATCCAGGCGAAACCGGTACTCGCCGACTCGAAAGGATTCCGTCGGCTTCAGTCGGCCCTTGGCGATGCGCGATGCGTTGATCCAGGTCCCCGATTCAGACGCCAGATCGTCGATGTCCACGCGACCGTTCGGCGACAGCACGATCCGGCAATGTCGCTTGGCGATCATTTCACTCTCCATCGAGAGCCAGTTTCCGGTCGCGGTCCCGAGGATCAGTTCCTGGCCGATCGGCATCACAAACCGCTCGCCCACCCAGTAGGGGCCCTCCATGACCGTCAGGACGGCGAACGATCGTTGTTGTCTCGCGTCCTCCAGTTCCAGTTCCAGCTCCCGCTCACAGTGTGGACAGGTCAACGTGACGACCACCTCGAGATGATCACAGTCCAACGGGTGTCCGCAGGGACAGCAGACAAGCAGTGCCATGATTGTGATTCCTCACAGGAAATGGGTGGACAATGCCCACCCTACTTAACTCCCCCGATCTCATATCGTTATTGGACCTCATCCGAAACCATTTTCTTCGCCGATACAACCCTATCGTCCGCGCAAACCTCGATGCGCAACGGACATTCCGCGCGAGGCCCGTAGCCCGATGGTCTATACCGCCGCGACAGTCTGGTTGATGGTCATCGTTCTTCTCGCCTGGGGCGTCCATCACCTGTGGAGCAGCATGATCCGGCCCCGAACGGTCAACATCGTCCTGTTACCCGGAACCCTCGTGGCCCAGATCGGTCGCATTGTCGGGCTCTTGCTGACCGGCGCCAAGATCAACAATACCGCCCTCATGGAAGACGACGAGAAGGGTGAACCCGCCACCGACACGGACTACGCGCCCAAAATCCCGGTCTTCGGACCCGTGATTGTCGGCTCGCTCCCGCTTCTGGCGACCGGCACGGCCGTATACTATCTGCTCACGACGCTGGGCCGGCCGCTCGTGACCGTCATTCCCCACGATCTGATCGCCCCTGAACTCCCGACCGCGCTGGCTGCATTTTGGGATCAGCTTCGTGCGATGATGACCTTGACGGAGGGAACGCTGGATGCCGTGCTTCATTCCGAGATGGCACCCTGGCGGATCCTGCTTCTGGTCTATCTCATGATTTGCCTGACGGTTCGGATGGCCCCGTTTCCGCGCAATGTTCGGGGTCACGTCGGGGCCATCGTCGCCATCGGCGTCATCCTCGCGCTCGTCGGGACGATCAGCCCCAAGCCCACCGCCATCATCGAACAGGCCTGGCCGCTGGTGTCCTTGACGCTTGGCTGTTTGTTGCTGTTGCTGATGATCAGCCTGATCGCCCGCGGCGTGGTCACAACGATCCGGATGGTCGCCGACTTGAAATAAACGACGTTACGCGATGCCTGAACTATGCCAGAAGAAACCAACAACGACTACGCCCGAAAAATTGTCTCTGCTGATCGATTGCAATCGATCCTGGCCGAGTACCGCCCGCCCGGTCCGTACGCGAAACGCGTTGTTCAATGCCACGGTTGGTTCGACATCGTTCACCCCGGCCACATACGCTATCTGCGATTCGCCAAATCGCAAGGCGACATCCTCGTTGTCTCCATCACCGGCGATGCCTTGATCGACAAGGAACCTCAGCGACCGTACATCCCGCAGGAATTGCGGGCCGAAAACCTCGCCGCCCTTGAGTTCGTGGACTACGTGGTGATCGATCCGAATCCCACCGCCCGGGCACTGCTCGACATCATTCGTCCGGATGTATATGTGAAGGGACAGGAATACGCCATCAGCAACGACGTGGGCTTTCTCGCCGAACGGGAGGTTGTCGAGGCCCACGGCGGTCGTGTCCTCTTTTCCAGCGGCGAGGTCGTCTTCAGTTCGAGCCGTCTCGTCGGTTCGCTGTCGAGAAAGCCGGGCGCGTGTTCGGGCGACATCCGCCACGCGAGTGGTCTCGCGCAACAGCGTCTCGCGCTGGTCTGCCGTCGCTATGGCATCGATCGGCCCACCTTGTCAAACATTCTCGACAGCGTGTCCGGTCGTCGCGTTCTCATCCTTGGAGACGTTGCCATCGAGCGATATGTCCTCTGCGACGCCAACACCATTGCCAGCGAATCGCCGATGATGTGTCTCAAGGAGCTGGATCGGAAGGACTACGTCGGCGGCGCTGCCGTCATCGCCGCGCAACTTGCCTCCCTCGGCGCCGAGCCCATTCTCATCACCGCCCTCGGCCGCGACGATCTTTCCCGTTGGGCGCTGGAGACCCTTGATGCCGCGGGGGTCCACGTCGAGGCCACGACTCATCGGCCCGATCTCGCCGTCATGACGCGATTTCTCGTCGATGATCACAAGATGTTCAAGCTGGAGCGATCCACGGTTCGGCCGCTGGATTCCGTGGGCGAACGCGAGGCCTCCGAGCGGCTCATGCACCATGTTCAACGGGCTGATGCCGCCATCATTCATGACGGGGGTCATGGGGTGATCACGCCGGGGCTTCTTCGGCGGCTCAATGCCGAGTTTCGGCGGCGTGTTCCGTTTATCGCCGGAGGCTCCATCGAATCTCCCCCCGTTCTTGCCGCCCTCCGACCTGTCGATCTGCTCTGTTGTTCGGAACGCAGGCTGCGGATCGCCATGAACGACTTCGGCAGCGGTCTCTCGACTGTGGCCTATCGAATGCTCGACGCCACCGAGGCTCGGCGGATGATCGTGACTCTGGGCAAGCGCGGTCTGGTCACCTTCAACCGGCCTTCCGAGGATCGCGACTCCAGCGAATGGCGGGGCCGACTTC
>JBHHUV010000106.1:0-8360 GCA_046754005.1 Phycisphaerae bacterium
CCGGACTCGTTCAGCCGTTCCGCGATCTGAGTCTGATCCAGCGAACCCGCCTCCTTCAAATCGATCTGGGCGCTCACCCCCCCGAGAAACTCGATGTCATAAATATCATCCCGATCCAGGGAGAAGAACGCGAACAGGCTGCCGACAACCATGATGGCCGAAATGCCAAAGAAAACATGCCGCCTTCCAACCCAGTTGATCTTCGGTGAACCAATCAGCCGCAGCATAGGCAGCGTCTTCCGGCCGCTGTGCAGGACGCGGGCCAGATACATCAACAACAGCATCCCTGCAATGGCCGGGGCAATCTCCATGATGGCTTGCCCGAATACAATCGAAACCGATCGATCGTGCTCGGCGGGATCGATCAGCAAGTAACCCAGCCCGTAGAGCAATCTGCCGAAACCCATCACCCCGAGGGCCGAGTAGAGTGGATAGCGAAGTATCTCCCGCGGTACGGAAATCATCGCCATCATGTCGAAGAACATCCTCGTGATAAAGTAGGCCGTGAAGATATTGATGAACACGCCGACACCCAGCGTCAGACCAAATCCCTTGACCTGCTCGCTGCCCACCATGTACAGGATCACGCAGGTCAGCACCGTCGTTACGTTCGAGTCCAGAATCGCGCGAAAGGCCGGTTCGTAGCCCAGCTTGAGCGCCAGGCGCAGGGCGGTCCCCCGGGCGATCTCCTCCCGGATGCGTTCAAAGATCAGCACGTTGGCGTCGACCGCCATGCCGATCGCAAGCACCAGGCCGGCGATCCCCGGCAGCGTCAACGTCGCCCCCAGCGCCGACATCATCGCCCCGATAAACAGGATGTTGATCGCCACCGCGATCACCGCGATCCCACCCGCATAGAAGTAGTAGATCAGCATGAAGACGGCCACGCAGATCGCACCATACTGGGCGGATCTCAAACCGGCCGACCGATTCGCCTCGCCCAGGCTCGGGCCGATCGAGCGAATGCTGATCGGCGGATCCTTCAGCTTCTGCGGCAGGCTTCCCGCGTTCAGCTTCTTCACCATGTCGTTCACTTCCTGCGGCGTAAAGTTCCCCTCAATGATCCCGTTCGTGGTAATCACCGAGTTGATCCGCGCGCTGGAGATGGCCATGTCGTCCAGGAAGATGCAGAGTTGGCGGCCCTTGTGCCGGCGGGTCAAAGCACCGAATTTCGAACCCCCGATCTCATCCAGCGTAAAGCCGATCGCCGGCCCCCCGTTGCGATCTCGCGTAAAGCGGGAATTTTTCAGAGACCAGTCCCGCTCGCTTTTGACGGCCGAGTGGGTCATCGCCGAGCCCTCGCCGATCTCGGAAAGAACGTAATACTTGTCCCCGAACCGCTCCACGACATAGGACAGCGACATCTTTCGCTTATCAAAATCCTCCTCAAGATTGTCCAGCTTCAAAAAGTCCGCCGGATTCTCAATCTCGAACCATTGATAGTTTTCTTCGCCCGGCTTCGGGCGCGGTCCGCTCTTCGCAATCCGTTCTCGGTA
This sequence comes from Phycisphaerae bacterium, assembly GCA_046754005.1. Classification (GTDB taxonomy): domain Bacteria; phylum Planctomycetota; class Phycisphaerae; order UBA1845; family UTPLA1; genus CAYXGR01. The sequence goes on from JBHHUV010000106.1 coordinate 1,497, forward strand.
CTCATCGAACTTCGGATCGGACGCCCCCGTCGGCAGGATCCGAAAGTCGAGCACCCCGGCACCCTTGAGCAATCGCTGAAGATCGGCCGGATCTTCCAGCCGACCCTCGCCCCGACGATGCTTGTTCAATTCATCCGTCGCGGCAACCAGACCGTTGATCAAGTCCGCAAGACCCGGATACTGGTCCGTCAGCTTCTTGAGCCGAATCGGCCGCTCTTTGTCTGTGGCCTTCATGTCCAGGATCCCCTGAAGCAGGCCCAACTCCATGTTCGTACCGATGACCTCGGCCACCGCCTTGTCAAACACCTCCTCCAGACGGACGACTTCGTCCAGCGTCGCGCCCTCGGTCAGCTTTTCGGGATCGATGTTGGTCGCCATCAATTGCTTATAGACCGATTCATAGTCGGCCTTGATTCGGACCATCTCTTCGGGGCTGGGAACTTGGGCCGCACCTTCGCCGCCGTTCTTCGCCGCCCGTTGCGCATCCCAATAGGCCCCGCCAACCTCCGCAAACTTCGCCAGCAAGGCCTCGCGCTCGGGAATCCCGCGTCCAAACGCCGCCAGGGCGGTCTCTCGCTCGCCCGCGGGCTTTTTCACCGCCTCGACGAGTTGTTCCAGCTTCAGGCTCTCCGACTCGATCTTCAGAACCCGATCCTGATAGGCAATGTCCATCGCGTTCAATTCGTCATACGCCTTGGCCGCGGCCTCCAGCAGCGGAATCCGAGCTGTCAGCCCGCCGGCCAGCCGTTCAAACCGGGCGTTCCGAACCGACGGCTCTTCCTGTCTGGAAACAGCCGCGATCACGTCGCTCCGACGAAGAATCGTCGCCTGCAGTTGATCGAGTAGATTCTCTTTCTTCTGACGAGCCTCCTTCACATCCGCGCTCGGACGCGGCATCTGAATCTCGATCCGGTTATGTCCCACCGGTCGCCAGACCAGGTTGAACACATTGTTTGGATCGACACGCTTACGAAGCACCTCGATCACCCGCTTCGAGAGCCCCGTCCGGTCGGTTCCCTGCATTCCCGTGTCATCGAGTTCGTACAGAAGGGAATATCCACCGGCCAGGTCGATTCCGAATTTCATTTTCTCATCGATCGGATTCACGCTCGCGAATGCGAGCGCCACCAACGTTCCGACGATCACGATTTTCCACCACAAATCTCTTTCGTTCATGACGATTCCTAATGTGCTTTTGACGAAATCAATATCAATTGATTCTTGTGTTCATTCACGGGCAGCGTGACGCAGGATCGGATTCTCGAATGTGTCCGTATTGTCCGGTCACCTTGTGTTGACAACGCTTATAATTTGTTTATTACCAAGTAGTTATGTCAATGTCCGCTTGATTGTTGGGGCATTGATCAGGGCGTATTTTATCGGTCCTACTGGATGGGTGATTCGCGCGCTTTCGGTCCGCTGAGTGGCGAAATATCCGGCGCGCGTGTGTGATTGACCGGAACCACTTGGGCCTATTTGGCTCTCAATCGGGAGATGTGGTTGATTGGCACGGGGGGGCCGTCGCCCGGTAGCAGGGGTGATGCAGGCGTCGATGGGGCTCATTCCGCCTGAGCGATCGTTTCAGACCGATTTCATGGCGAGCCGTGGGCGGGCCATAGCGTTCGAAGAGGCCGACCGGCCCGACGGTTTTATCGGTCTCCACGGGTTTTGCCGCCGTAGGGGGGACAAATGAAGAGACCGACTCCTCGGATTTCTGCTCGGGCTTGGCACCCGAAGGAGGCGGTGTGTATCGATTCCCGGCCGCCTCGGCCGCATGCTCCGCCACCTGCTTCTCAACAAGCCGTTGCGAATACGCGGAAAAGGCTGCCGATGGGCTCGGGCCGCACAAAAGCGACACCACCGCCGTCAACGGAAGGGCACAGCGCAACAGATTTCCAAGCCTTCGAACCATGCCACGGACTATACCAGAGCCTCTGTGAAATGACAATATCCCAAAATTGCCGGGGATCAGGGGTCGGGAATCAGGGGCCGAGGGGGCCATGACACATGATGCTGCGGTCAGACAGTCGTGTCGGCATCTGGCACGCGCAAGCATTCCGCTCCGAAGGAGCGCAGGCGCATAGCCACGGGTGAAGCGCAGCGAAACCCGTGGGTTAAGGTGCGTATCGCTTCATCATCTCGCCCTGAAAGGGCGAGGGCAGCGTGCCTCCGCCAGGACGATGAGATGTGCGGGAAAAGACCGTGTGGCCAAGATCCCCTGAACTGTCATGGATCTGGGGCACGATCCCATCAGAGCCGCGCCCGTAAGGAAGCGGTCATCGCCCACCCTCCCAAAAGATTCCAGACCATCAGGATATCGTTGTTTTTGTCTTCGTGCTAACGGATAGTCGCACGGCGACAGGGCAGGATCACATGCGCTCTGTTGGCCCCGAAGCCCAGGGCAGAGCGAAGTGTCTGCGGTCGCTCCAAAGCGGGACATCTCAAATCTGAACTCTCAAATTCTGGAGCAATTACCCGATGAACCGCATTTCGCTGAAGTGTTACCTGTTTTGTTTTTGTTGTCTCTGTTGTTGTTGTTTTTAGTTCGACGTTCCGACGTTCCGAAATCGTATCACCGTCCCACCCCCAAAATATCGCACACCGTCGCCGCACCGAGTAGCACGCTGATGCACCCATTCAGCGTGAAAAACGCCAGATTCACCCGCGACAAATCGCCCGCTCGAACCACCGACTGCTCCACGGCGATCAGGAGGGCGGTCACCCCCATCGCCGACCAATAGAGCCCACCCAGCCCGATCTCGATCCCGAACCCGATCAGCAGGGCGATCGTCAAAACGTGACACCCGCGCGAACACCACAAGGCCCGAGAGATGCCGAATCGGGCAGGCATCGAAAACAGCCCGTCGCGCCGATCCGAATCGACATCCTGACAGGCGTAGATCATGTCGAATCCCGCGATCCAGAACAACACGGCCCCCGTCAACAGAACCACCGGAAGGCCGATCGAGGGCGGATGGATCGCGATCCACGCGGCCGTCGGCGCGAAGGCGATGGCCGCCCCGAGAAGGAAGTGAGCCAGGACCGTCACCCGCTTGGCGTACGAGTAGGCCCCAAAAAAGACGAGCGTAGGAACCGCCAGCAGGATCGGCCACGGATTCCCCCAGAGCACACGAAAGGCCCAGCAGGCCGCGACAAAGATCAATCCGCTGAAGACCAGGAATATCCACGCCTGTCCCACCGTAATCCGACCGGTCGGAATCGGCCGATTGTCCGTCCGAGGGTTGCGTGCATCGATCTTCGCGTCGGCGATACGGTTGAAGGTCATCGCAAAGCTCCGCGCGGCGACCATGCACCCCACGATCAACACGATCTGCGTCCACTCCGGCAGGCCCCCCGGCAGATGCCGACCGGCCAGAAACGTCGCCACCATCGCAAACGGCAGCGCGAAGACCGAGTGCGAAAACTTGACCATCTCCCCCCACGTCCGAACCGTCACAAACGCCGTCATAAGCGATTCCCGTTATCGCACGTGATCCGAGCCCCGAACGCCAGCGAGCGGGATCATTCCAAGCCCCCAATCATCCAGTAATCCCTTAGTCGTCAATCGTCAAACCCCCACTCCCCGACCCCCCCCCCCCGGGCACCACATCCTACGCTATTCCCCCAACTCGCCTACAATGTCCCAACATGAAGCCTGAAACCCCAAAACACACCCCCGGCGGCATGATCCTCACCTACCGCGGCTACGACCCCAAGCGGTTCCCCATGCCCGCCGCCGAGCCGCCCGACCTCGTCTCGCCGGCCTTCGACCACCTCCTCACCTACGGCAGCATGGACGAACTCACCCCCGAGGAACTCGCCGAGGCCGTCGAGCTTGACCCCTCCCAAATCGCGGGTCTCGGCCCCAGCCTCTCCTCCCTCCTCGCCATGCTCGAGGAGCGAAAACGCCGAATCCTCGAAACCTACGAAACGGATGCCGTCCGTCAAATGGCGGACGAAGTCTTTCGCGACGAAGCCAACCACATCGTCCCGCCGCCGAACATGAAAAAGGCCTTCGAGCGTGCGGTCCGCCACGAACAGATCACCGATTTCGAGCGGCTCTGGTACCACCTCAATCAACGCGGCGACTTCGCCCGCCAACTCGTCGGGCTGATGGACGATCTCGGCAACAAGTACCAAATCGAGCAGCTCGCCGCCGACTACGACTTCACCGGCCGCAAGCAGATGGACATCCCCAAGGCACTGGAGATCAAGGACGAGCTGGAAACGATCGACCGGCTGATCGAGCAGCTCAAGGAGGCCGCGAAAAACGCAAAGGTCTATCTGATCAACCTCGATGATCTGGCCCGATTCGCCAACGAGGAACAACTCGAAAATATCCAGCGTATGCAGCGACAGGTCGAGGAACTCCTCCGCCACATGGCCGAGGAGCAGGGCCTCCGGCGGGAAGGGCGGCAATACACACTCACCCCCAAGGCCTTCAAGATCTTCCAGTCCAAGCTGCTCGACGAAATTTTCTCCGAACTTCAGGCCGCCAAGACTGGCCGGCACGCGGTCGAAATCACCGGCGACGGCGCCGTCGAGATGCAGCGGACCCAGCCTTACGAATTCGGCGACTCGCTGGCCAACATGGACGTGGGGCAGTCCATGATCAACGCCATGATCCGCAACGGTCCCGGTCTGCCCATCCGCATGAAGCCCGAGGACATCGAGATCCACCGAACCCGCAACACCCCCAAATGCGCGACGGTCGTCTGCATGGACATGAGCGGATCGATGCGCTTCGACGGTCAATACGTCAACGTCAAACGCATGGCCCTGGCGCTCCACGGCCTGATCCGAACGGAATACCCCGGCGACTACGTGGATTTCGTCGAAATCTGCACGCTCCCCCAGCGCCGCCACATCTCCGAAATCCCCGCCCTGCTCCCGCGGCCGGTCACCCTTTACGACCCCGTCGTCCGGCTCAAGGCCGACATGAGCGACGAGAACATCACCTCCCACGGCATCCCCCCGCACTTCACCAACATCCAGCACGGCCTGGCCATGGCCCGGCAATTGCTCCAGGTGCAGGATACCCCCAACCGGCAGATCATCCTCATCACCGACGGTCTGCCCACCGCCCACTTCGAAGACCATTGGCTCTATTTACTCTATCCCCCCGATCGCCGAACCGAATACCACACCCTCCGCGACGGTCTCCTCTGCAAGACGCAGGGAATCACCATCAACATCTTTCTCCTCTCCAACTGGGGACAAAGCGAAGACGATGTGCGCTTCGCCCACCGCCTCGCCGAGAGCACGGAGGGCCGCGTCTTCTTCGTCGGCGGCCGCGAACTAGACCGCTTCGTAGTCTGGGACTACGTCAAACACCGCCGCTTCATAGTTGGCTAACCCCCCGCATGGGTGCCACTGCTTCGAGCAGTCCGAAACCGAATGAAGAGCCGCGGACTTCAGTCCACGCGGTCCCCCAATTCCCCTCAGCCGACATCAGCCGTGACACCATCTGGCGTCAATCCAGACCTATTCTTTTATTCTTTCGTTCACGATTCACGAACTCAGCAAACGGCGAACCCGAAGAAGAGATTCCCAACGAACTCGACGCATTGCCGTCAGAAAACTCAAATCCCACCTTAGATGTTCCTTCAGGGTCCAAGCTCACCCCGAAAGTCAATAGCTGCGCCCTATCATCGAGCGTTATTACGACCGCGCCGTTCGGAAGATCATATAGCGCGATACGCGCCATTCGATCGTCACCAAGTGTGATGAGGAAGCCTGGATAGACTTCGGGGATTGCGGCTAGACTTGCTACGATCTCCTGCTTGTCATTGACGATCTCGAATCGATGAGCTCTGATGACGTCCTCTGTCTTGGCATGTGGAGCACCACATGAAGGGATGCTGCCAGAAACAACAATAATCCCTGCGAGAACGGCAAGAGTATTCCAGTTCTTTTTCATCAAGAAACTCCCCATTCATTAGATTGTATATTCCATCAATTCTAACGACAGAGTACAAGTATCATAACCGCCCAAGTGGGAGGAGGTATGCTTCCTTGTCCTGCGATGCCGGGTGACATGCTTACGCTTCCCAGCCTCTTCGGGACGGGTTAGCATGCCGGATGCAAGGGGGCAAGAACGAGAGACCAGAGGGCAGGTGATGCCCTCCCAAAGTGGAACATTTGGACGTTTCGTATTTTCGCCATTCCCCCCCCTCTCGCCTTGTCATGGACGCCCCAACTTGGATAGAATGAGCGGTTCAAAAATCAGCGCGGACGGGGCCCGGTAATATCTCGCCTCCCGTCCCACAGCCGATCAGAGTGGGGATGCCGCATCCCGAGGAATAATTCTCTTTCCTCAATAGCTACATCCTATGGGACGATTTTGACTAAGAATCTGAGCCTCGGGATTTTCCGAGGCTGGAGTGGGAGTATTTTATGGAATCGTGGAGAGGGTCCATCCGGGCCGCACTGATCGTCGTCTACCTGTCAGCCACCGCCTTCGGCCAACCGATCGCAACGCCCACCGGCGGCCCACGGCCCCGAGCGACCACCCCCCAGCCGCTTGAAGCGGGTAAGCTCTACCTGAACATCGGGACGGTCGACCTGACTCAACAACCCAACCTGAAAAACGCGCAGCGGGGCGCGCTTCAAACCCAAAAGGCCTGCGTCCTCCAACTGACCGGTCCCATCACCCCACAAATCCGCGGCGCCCTCGAAAACGCCGGCGTCGTTCTCGGCGATTATCTTCCTCTGGATGCCTACTGTGTCGATCTGTCCGGTGCCAATCCGGCCACGATCTCGGCGATGCCCTCCGTCGCATGGGTCGGCGAATATCAAAACAACTGGAAAATAGATCCCGACTGCGGCAAGCTGCAACATCTCAAGCCCGCTCGAATCGCCATG
>JBHHUV010000107.1:0-8332 GCA_046754005.1 Phycisphaerae bacterium
AGAATCCCGGCGCCGGCAGCCTGGAACGGTCCTTCACCGGCAGTTTGGCGACGGACGTAGCGTTCCCCATTACGACACCGGGGAACGGCGTGTGGAACGGCACATCCTCGGTCGACGTCGAGTTTGTCTTCCCCACCCCACACAACGACATTCATATTGAGCTCTTTAACGATGTGATCGCGATTGCCGGGCCCAACGGCAACGCGACGATCAACATGCAGTTCCAGGATCTCATGATCGGATTAACGGTGGTTCCAGAACCCGCCACACTGGCCATTCTGTGTCTCGGCGGAGCCTCCCTGTTGATTCGCCGTCGCCGCTAGCAGAGATCGGGATCACCACCATCGCAAACATCCAGCCGTGGTAAAGGGCGAATCTTCCGGAGAAACACGCGACGACTTCAGCGTGAGGTCGACGACCGGAACGCATGAATAATCTCACTGTCCCGTCCCTGCCTCCCGGTCATCCCATCTGTTGGTAAAGGGTCCACCCCATATAGGCGGCGTAGCAAATCAGCAGGATGACGCCCTCCCGACGGCTGATCCGAAATCCACTCGCCACCATCCCCCAGACCAGCAATGCCGCGCCCAGCATCACCGGAACGTGGATGTGAGCCATTTGTTTTTCGACCGGCAGGGGACGGATCAGACCGCTGATCCCGGCGATGGCCAGAATATTGAAAATGCTGCTCCCGATCAGATTCCCGAGACAGATATCGGGGTGTTTCCGGTAGGCGGCGACGATGCAGGCCGCGAGTTCCGGGAAGCTGGTTCCCAGGGCGACCAAAGTCAATCCAATCAGCGCATCGCTCACGCCGAACCCCTTGGCGATCCCAATCGCCCCCCTCAGAAATAACTCCGATCCCCCTCCCAGACACGCAAGGCCGAGGAGGATGAGCACGCCATCCAGCAGAATGGAACGCAGCATCCAGGGCGCTTGTTCATCCTTGAATTCTTCCTTGATTTGAGCGCTCTCGCGGCGTGCGATTCGGATCGTCCACAAGAGGTACGAGATGAGAAGCACGCAGAGGAGAACGGCCTCCGCGCGGGTGATGCGGAAACCCTCGCCGGAGGCCCATTCGTGAGGCATGACATCGAACGAGGCCAACACCAAAAACAGAGCCGTGATGCAAACCATGAACGGAACTTCGCGGCGGACAAAATCCGCCCGGGCCTGCAATGGGTAGATTACAGCCGTCGCGCCCAGAACGAGCAGGACGTTGAGGATATTGCTGCCGACCACGTTGCCGACGCAGATCCCGGGGTTGCTCCGGTAGGCCGCCAGCCCGCTGACCACGAGTTCCGGGGCCGATGTTCCCATCGCCACGACCGTCAGCCCGACGATCATCGCCGAAACACCGAGGGCACGGGCCAGGGCCGCCGCACCGCGAACCAGCAGTTCTCCACCCCCTATGAGGATCGCCGCCCCAACGACAACTAGAAGAAGATCCAAGCCCATATTGATCCAGATGCGACACGGACACGTGGACAGGCGAGCGACTCCCACATGATCCGGTGGCGGGTTGCCGGATTCGCGTCGTGTCCGGATTTATTTACCACAATAGTCGATAATGCGGGCAATCTCGCTGCGAAGATTCGCCCGTGGAACGATCCGATCCACGAAGCCGTGTTCCAGCATGAATTCCGCGGTCTGAAATCCATCCGGAAGCTCGGTCTTGACCGTGTTCCAGATGACCCGTGGCCCCGCGAAACCGATCATGGCCTTCGGCTCGGCGATGGCCACGTCGCCGAGGCAGGCAAAACTCGCCGCGACACCCGCGGTCGTGGGGTCGGTCAGAATCGTAATATAAAGACCCTTGGCATCATCGTGCCGCGCAAGGGCCGCCGAGGTCTTGGCCATCTGAAAGAGGCTGATCAGCCCCTCCTGCATTCGTGCGCCACCGGAACACGTCACGATCACGATCGGGAGCTCCTGATCAGTTGCTTTTTCGATGGCCGCCGTGATCTTCTCCCCGACGACCGAGCCCATGGAACCCATCACAAAAAAGGGATCCATCACCGAGAGTATGACCGCTCGCCCCTTGATGTAGGCCTTCCCGGTCAGCACGGCCTCGCTCAGGCCGGAGCTCTTGCTGGCATCGCTCAATCTTTTGCGATAGGGCTTGCTGTCGGTCCAATTCAGCGGGTCGGTCGAGACAAGCCCGGCATTGAATTCCTCAAAGCTGTCCGGGTCGGTCAATTGTCGAATGCGCGATCGAGCATCGACGCGATAGTGGTGCCCACACTCCGGGCAGACACGAAGCCGCTCCTCGAGCACCTTCTTGAAGATCATCTTGCTGCAGCCCTGGCACCGCAGCCACAGGCCTTCAGGGACTTCAACTTTGGCCGTCATGGTTTGCCTCATGGGTGCCAGGGATGACGCCACGGACACGCGCGTGTCCGGCGACTCGTACGCACGATACGATGGCTTGATTATACGGGATTGTTCGCCCCGGGGAACAAATCAGCGCAAGAAAACGGGATCCGGAGCATTCTGATTGCCCTCGGATCCCGAAATCGTCTGTGGACTGCACCGAAACGTGGATTCAGGATGCACGGCTACCTTGGAAACAGGAAGCCGTAGCGAATCTGAACTCACATCACGGACAGTTTGCCGTCTGCTCGCGGCCTAGTTGGCGAAGAACAGCAACGCCCATGAGAGTGGCGTGAAGACCAGATCCAACAGCGGGTTCAGGTCGATAAAGCCGATCAGTGTCGCGAGCACAAAGTCAAAGAGATTCATGTTCTTAGTCCTTCCTAAAAGAAATTCAACAACGTTTCGTTACCTGCGACCAAGACACAAATTTTCGGCCGCACAACAGAATTCCCGTATATGGCTTAGTTGCTGAAGAACAGCAACGCCCAGGAGAGCGGGGTAAAGACCAGGTCGAGCAACGGATTCAGATCGATAAAGCCGATCAAAGCCGCCAGCACAAAATCAAAGATTCCCATCGAACAACCTCACTTTTTCGTTCCCTTAACCAAAGTTGTATTCTTCCACAAAAAGAGGCTGCCACGACAGAATCGATCGGCGGGAACTGACCGCATGATCCCGAAGTGCCCTCGAACATGCCGCGCCCGAAGGACGAGGCCAATCAGACTACTCGCCCGATGACTAGCGGGGAGTTTATCTACTACGTGATTTCACTGTCAACCTCTTTAGTCGGCAATGTCCGATATTTTTCCGACTTTTTCTCTTGCTCAGGCAACGACTTAGCATCATTTCACAGCCTGTTTTCTCATGATTACCACAGACGTCCCAATCCCTGGATGCACAAAATGTTTCTATGCTTATGAAATACATAAGGATATGGCTTTACCGCCATCCGAGATCATTCGCCCCGGACGGGATCCCTTTATTCTTTACCTTTTGTGTCCGCCATCGGCTCACCCGCCGGTTGAATTGAAATCTTCTTTTTATCTTTTCGATTGATTGGGCCCCCGCGACAGACCCGCCATCGTGAGGCCATGCCCCGGGATTCCGATGGACATATAGACACCCGTAGCCTGAACACCGGGGGCCTCCACTCATTTTGTCGAAAGATCGATCTGCATCATGACCGGATTGTGATCGGAACCGGAAGTCTCAACGGTGCCGGATCGAACCCGATAGGAATCCGGCACATACCCCCTCGCCATCGCCGGCGAACACAGGATGAAGTCGATGATGCTTCGGTGGGGTTCCCGGTTGTACGTGGCCGCGGCCTTGGGAAGATCATCCAGGAATGTCTTGAGGGCCGTCTTGCCATCGCCCCGAATGGCCAACAGCGCCTTGCTCTCCCAGGTATCGTTAAAGTCGCCGCAGATGACGAATCGCGCATCCCGATCCTGATGGAGCAGATCTTCCAGTATCCGACGGGCCTCCTTCGCCTCCGATACCCGAATCCGCGTGCTCTCCGCCCCGCCGCGCTTGCTCTTCAGGTGAACCACGAACACGTCGAATCCTGGCTGACCGTCCGGCTCGATGCGGACCCGGATCAAGTCGCGATGAAAGGACATCATTCCGCCTTTCCCGTCGGGGAAGCGAACGTGACGATAGGAAGTGACCGGTCCGACCGGGTGCCGGGAGAGCACCGCGCAGTCGATGCCACGCCGATCGTTCCCCTCCACGCAGACGACGTGTTCGTACCCCATATCGGGCAGCATGACCCGAACGAATCGCTCGAGATAGCCCCGATTCTCGACCTCCTGCAGCGCCAGAACGTCCGCGTCGATCCGCCGAATCGTTTTCGCGAGTTCATCGATCTGCTCCTTGGGTTTGGGATCCGTTCCCCCGTCCTGATGGTAGGGATCGTCGTACTCGTCAAAGAGGTTCAATACATTGTACGACGCGATCGTGACCACGCTTGTAAAAGTGCGCGGCGTCTTCGTCGGTTCGGGTGGAATCGGCTCCAACTGATCGAGGATCGTCACCTGATCGGGTTTGAAAACCTCGATCTGGGGTTTACCGCGATACTCGCTGATCACACCGTGGATACGCACGTTTTTTCCGCCGTAGAGCTTCAGCACCGGTTCGGGAAAGTTTGCATTGTTTCGCTTCCGCACGATTGCCGTAAAATAACGACCTTTGTCGAAGTTTAGGAAGTTGATGGTCCGGGATGTCCCCGTCTTCACGATGGTGCCCTGCACGACCACCTCCCGACCCAGATACTGATGTGCGTCCTTCCAGTCGATCACGGGCAGACCGGCGGCGGCGGGAAGTATTTCCTCGTCCGCACGAAGCGCGGGCACGACAAACAGCGACATTCCGACAACCATTCCAATCGAAAAACGCATGGGGTCCCTCCTTATAACAATGGGTTTGCGCGGGTGGTGGTCGACCCTACGGTCGATCCGCCCGGCCATTTCATCGCATTTCGAATCGGGATACAACCGTGCGAGCTGCGTCGGCGGGTAAGTTCAATTTCGAGGGCGATGGATAATCATCGAAGAGCCGCCCTCAATGCTCCTTGCTCTGGTAGGACCGCGATTCGGTCTTCACGCGGATCCGGTCTCCGTTCTGGATGAACATCGGTACCCGAATCACCAGCCCCCCGGCGAGCACGGCTTCCTTCTGCACGTTCATATGGCCGCCGGTGTGCTCGACCGGGGCTGTATCGATCACCTCCATGACCACGACGTCGGGGAGCTGGATTCCTGTGACCTGGCCCTCGACCACCAGAAACCAATAGGTCTCCCCCTCGACGAGAAAGTCGGCCGAGTCATGGAGAATGTCCTCACCGAGTTCGTGCTGCTCGTAGGTCTCGTTGTCCATGAAGACGCGCTTCTCGCCGGCCGCGTACAAGTATTGCATCATGCGATTCGCGGTCTCGACCTCCTCGATCTTCCCGAGCTGCTCGAGGGTGCGTTCGCTGACATTTCCCGTTACGGATCATCCGCAGCTTGACATGGACCGTCGCCTTTTGTTTGCCGGTCTGGGCGAGGTTGAAGTCCAGCACCGAGTACAGATGGCCCTCATGGCGGATGACCATCCCCTTGTGCAACCGATCGGTCAGCGACATGGCGATCCTCCCGTCGCCGGGTCGATGAAACGTATGACACCCGACGGTGATCAATAGGATACCACGATGATTGCCGATCGGCACCCTCTGGCGAGCATCGGGTGCTTGCCGAGAGTCCCTTCTTGGAACTCGATTCGCAGGATTCCCATCCTGAGAGCGTGTGTGAGATGTCTTTTCAGAGCCGCGCCCGTGAGGAAGCGGTCCGCGTTCGGCCACGAAAACCGCTCCCTCACGGTCGCGGCTCTGATCATGTAATCACTTTCTCACACAGGCTCTCAGACAGTCAGATGCATCAATGTGGGTTTGAGGATGCTGTAAATAGACATGGGAAGGGATTCCCCGGGAAGATGAGACCGAGAAAGGATTCTCGGTCCAGCACGCTCCAACACCAGAATACGCGATTCTGCAACAGGGGAAAGCCACGGGATGAAGGTGGCTGATCAGGGAGTCTGAATGCCCGTGCGGCCGTTCGACAACCCCTGTGTCCCAGAAGCGCGAGCATGGATATCCGCCGCCGATGCCAGCGCCTCTTCGGTCGGCACGTCGCCGAAGAGGGTGTCATACGAGACGCGGACAGTCATCACCCTTTTGAGGGCTCGCCGATAGGAACCCTTGCCGTAAACAAAGATCAGAAAGGGCGCCGCGGGTATCGCCACGAAGATCAGCCTCAGCCCCCTCGCTATGCGCGAGAACCAGGTTTGGGGCTGGAACATAAGGCGTTCCGACCGCAGACTGGAAGCCACCGTCACACCGCATCCGGGGCACGATATGCCTGCTGGCAGGCCGCGCAGGTTGTAGTCGCACTTGATGCACGGCACATCGGCCTGAAGCCTCGGACCCGCAGTCGGCTTGTCAACAGGGATCGGCTCCGCCGTGGGCGGTTTGGCGATGGGCGTGGCAAGCGGATTGTAGATCGGCGTTGGCACCTCTCGCGTGGCTCGCTTCTTCTCGGCGATTTCGGATAGCAGTTCGAAGTAGCTACTCGAGGACGATCCTTCACGATTGTCGGAGGACGATCGGCCCGCTCCCTCCTGCCGGGGTGTAAGGACGAGCGTCTTCAACTCGGCGGCGCCCTCCCGAAGCAAATCGGCCGTGGCCACCTCCTGACGCAGGGCCCGCTGAAAATGATCCGCACTCTTGTAGCGGAACAGCTCCTTCTTGTGCGCCGCCCGCTCGATGATCTCCGTGATCGATGCGGGAACTGAATCGGGCAGCTCCGCGATCGGCAGCGGGGCCTCGGCGTGTTGCGCGCGAAGGGCGTCGCGGTCGCCGGTGAAGGGTTTGCGACCGGCAAGCAGCTCGAAGAGCAGGATGCCCATCGCGTAGACGTCCGACTGCGGCGAGGACTTTCCGTCGAAGACCTCGGGGGCCATGTAGGCCGGCGTCCCCGCCGTGGAGAGGGATGACTCGGACCGACGGCGCAGGGCGGCGAGGCCGAAATCCGTGACGAACAGGTGGCCTTCCTGATCGAAGAGCACATTGCCGGGCTTGAGGTCGCGATGGATCACACCGCGCTTGTGCAGGGCGGCAACGGCCTCGGCGGCATCCCACATAATGCGGACCGCTGACGCGAGCGACAGGGGACGGTCCGGCGCCCGCAATTCGCGAAGCGTGGGGCCTTCGATGTAGTCCATGACGAGGTAGGGGACATTTTCGACGAGTCCGGCGGAGTGGATGGCGACGATGTTGGGATGTCTGACCGCCGCCTCGGCCCGGGCCCCGGCGATGAAGCGCTCGAAGTGGGGATCATTCGTGTCTCTCGCGGCGTTGAGCAGGAACTTGACCGCGACCGGTCGGTGCAGCACGGCGTCCCAGCCGCGATGGACGACGCCCATCCCGCCGCGTCCGATCTCCGCGTCGACCCGCACGTTCCCGATGGTGGGGGGAAGGGTGATCCCGCCGCGCTCCTCGTCGAACACCGTCTCAGAGAGTGAGGATTCCCCCGGCGTGACCGTTTTCGCGATGTCGCCCGCGCGGGAGAGGTGTGGCTCGTCGGGAGCAGGCTGCTTTTTGGATTCATCACCCATAACGGCTTCTCACACGGGTGGAGTGATGCGTTGCCCCATGGCATCGCCGAACGGCTTGACCCGAATGCGATCGTAATGCCAGCCCACAAGAGTATAAGGCAAATGACCCGTTTCAGTCAGTGCGTAGGATGGGTCATCGATCCATCTGTTGATCGCGCCGGACACCATGCCCAACCCACCGGGTTACGGTCATCGGCCGTCGAACAGGATCGATCAACCTGCCCTATGTGGGTTGTTGTTCGCGAAACCACGCCACGAAATGTTTCAGGCCCTTCTCCAGGGGGGTACTCGGTTGGTAGCCGAGTTCCGCCCGGGCACGGGAGACGTCGGCGAAGGTCTTGTCTACGTCGCCGGGTTGGAGCGACTGACGGTCGATGATCGCCTCTTTGCCGAGGGCCGCCTCGATCGCCGTAATCAGATCGCTGAGGGACACTGGTCTTGATTCTCCGAGGTTGTAGATCTTATAGCCGTTGCACCGATCGATCGCCGCCATCACCCCGGCGATGATGTCGTCGATGTAGGTGTGGTCGCGCATCATGCTGCCGTCGCCGAAGACGGGGATGGGCCGGCCGGCCTCGATCAGACGCGTGAACTTGTGGATCGCCAGGTCCGGCCGCTGAAGAGCGCCATAGACGGTGAAGAAGCGCAGGCAGGCGACATGGATGCCGAACAGGTGGTGGTAGGTGTGGCAGAGCAGCTCGCCCGCCTTCTTCGTCGCCGCGTAGGGCGAGATGGGTTGATCCACGTTGTCCGTCTCGGAGAAGGGCACCTTCTCGTTGTTGCCGTAGACGCTCGAACTGCCGGC